>NZ_CP098478.1:302592-605184 GCF_023702675.1 Acinetobacter sp. C26M | reverse complement strand
CCATCTTTGGTAACACTTGGACCATTGGTAATGCTTAAACCGTCATTATTAATCACAGTATCGCCAGCGGTTACACTGTTCACTTTCAAATCACGATTCAGGCTGTACTTGATGTCATTGCCTTCTTTCGTAACTTGTAAGTTTTCTTCTCCATCTGCCGTACCAATATCAACCGTGTCGCCCGCTCTCACTGCTGCTGCATTTGCACCATTGCTTTGCAGTGTCCAGCCTTTGTCTAACTCCGCCAAGGCATCGCCAACGTTGTTGGTATCTGTTCCATTGATGTTATACGTTGGTTTCGATACCGTGCCATCTGGATTAACCGTTGAACCTCCACCTAAGGCATCTGCAACACTTTGCGCATTGTTCGCCAATTGACTGCCATTGATCGCATCGGTTGAGTTTGGATTGACATCACCCGCAGTAACACCACTGATCTTGCCCGTTGTTCCATCAATGCTGACGTCACCTACTTTGACATTGTTAAACTCAACATCATCCGCAGTTGCAACATTGTAGATGTCTTGACCATTATCACCTGTTGTCTTAGTCACAGTAATGTTCTTACCTTCGGTGACTTCGGTCTTCGATGCTGCTGAGGCTTTATCTAACTGATCTTTATTAACGGCATCAGTACCTTCTGTACCTGCTGCAACATTGCTGATCTTATTACCCGCGACATCAATCCCTGACTTGGTAACACTTGGACCATTGGCAATGCTTAAACCGTCATTATTAATCACAGTATCACCAGCAGTCACGCTATTCACTTTCAAATCACGATTCAGGCTGTACTTGATGTCATTGCCTTCTTTCGTAACTTGTAAGTTTTCTTCTCCATCTGCTGTACCAATATCAACTGTGTCGCCTGCTCTCACTGCTGCTGTATTTGCACCATTGCTTTGCAGTGTCCAGCCTTTGTCTAACTCTGCCAAGGCATCGCCAACATTGTTGGTATCTGTTCCGTTGATGTTATACGTTGGTTTCGATACCGTGCCATCTGGATTAACCGTTGAACCTCCGCCTAGAGCATCTGCAACACTTTGCGCATTGTTCGCCAATTGACTGCCATTGATCGCATCAGTTGAGTTTGGATTGACATCACCCGCAGTAACACCGCTGATCTTGCCCGTTGTACCGTCAATGCTAACGTTGCCAACTTTAACCGAATCAAATTCAACATCATCTGCGGTTGCAACATTGTAGATGTCCTGACCATTATCACCTGTTGTCTTAGTCACAGTAATGTTCTTACCTTCGGTGACTTCGGTCTTCGATGCTGCTGAGGCTTTATCTAACTGATCTTTATTAACAGCATCGGTGCCTTCTGTACCTGCTGCAACATTGCTGATCTTATTACCCGCGACATCAATCCCTGACTTGGTAACACTTGGACCATTGGCAATGCTTAGACCGTCATTATTAATTACAGTATCACCAGCGGTCACGCTATTCACTTTCAAATCACGATTCAGGCTGTACTTGATGTCATTGCCTTCTTTCGTAACTTTTAAGTTTTCTTCTCCATCTGCTGTACCAATATCAACCGTGTCGCCCGCTCTCACTGCTGCGGCATTTGCACCATTGCTTTGCAGTGTCCAGCCTTTGTCTAACTCCGCCAAGGCATCGCCAACGTTGTTGGTATCTGTTCCATTGATGTTATACGTTGGTTTCGATACCGTGCCATCTGGATTAACCGTTGAACCTCCGCCTAGGGCATCTGCAACGCTTTGCGCATTGTTCGCCAATTGACTACCATTGATCGCATCGGTTGAGTTTGGATTGACATCACCCGCAGTAACACCACTGATCTTGCCCGTTGTTCCATCTATGCTAACGTTGCCAACTTTAACCGAATCAAATTCAACATCATCTGCGGTTGCAACATTGTAGATGTCTTGACCATTATCACCTGTCGTCTTAGTCACAGTAATGTTCTTACCTTCGGTGACTTCGGTCTTCAATGCGGCAGTGGCTTTATCTAACTGATCTTTATTAACGGCATCAGTACCTTCTGTACCTGCAGCAACATTGCTGATCTTATTACCCGCGACATCAATCCCTGACTTGGTAACACTTGGACCATTGGCAATGCTTAAACCGTCATTGTTGATAACTGTATCGCCTGCTTTTACGCTATTTACATCTAGGTCTTTCGCAAGTTCAATCGCGACTTTGCCATTGTCAACCTTCGTGGTGATGTTGCTGTCTGCGCCAACGACTTCAATCGCTTCACCAAGTTTTTTCTGTATGGTTGTGCCATCTTGTGCGGTTAATCCAAAGCCTTTATCAGTTAGATCTTGGCTGGCTTTATCTAACTGATCTTTATTAACGGCATCGGTGCCTTCTGTACCTGCAGCAACATTGCTGATCTTATTACCCGCGACATCAATCCCTGACTTGGTAACACTTGGACCATTGGCAATGCTTAGACCGTCATTATTAATCACAGTATCGCCAGCGGTCACGCTATTCACTTTCAAGTCTTTGTTTAGACCATATTGAACGGTATTGCCGTTTTTAGTGACTGTTAGATTTTCTTCACCTGTAGCAGTACCAATATCAACCGTATCACCTGCTTTGATTGCACCAGTATTTGCGCCATTGCTTTGTAGATTCCAACCTTTGTCTAATTCAGTAATCGCATCACCAACGTTATTAACATCTTTGCCATTTACGTTATAAGTTGGATTAGACACAGCACCTGTACTAGGGTCATAGGTAGAACCACCACCTAAGCCTTCTGCTGTACTTTTTCCAAGTTCATCAACACCATCTTGTACACTTCTTAACTGACTTACATTCACTGCATCGGTATCAGCCGCACCAGCGGATACGTTTTGGATACGACGCTCATATCCAGCAGAACCGACCGAAACTACTGAAGATGATGCTGCAGTGCCAGTACGGTAAGCTGCTCCTGTCGCAGTCGTTGTTTTACTACCAGCGCCTAAAGCGACATCATCTGCATTGGTTGCAACTGCACTTGAGCCAAGTGCAACACCACGTACTGCTTGGGCATCCGCTGTATCACCCAAAGCAATTGAACCCGCTTCTGTGGTCTTTGACTTGTTACCAATTGCAACCGAACCCTGTCCAATCGCCTGATTTTCATTACCTATTGCAACCGCACCATCTGCTGCCTTGTTAGCGGCTGTATCCCCTGCTGCGGTATTGTTACGACCCAGTGCAACAGCACCATCACCATTAGCACTATTTGGATCACCAATCGCGACAGCACCATCCCCTGCTGCTTTTTGACCTCGACCAATAGACACTGCACCGCCATCGGCAGTTCGAGAATTGGCTGTGGTGCCATCAGACCCCATAGCAACATTCCAGCCTGTATCACCAGTGGTTACCCCATTCCCCACAGCAATATTGTTACTATTACCACTGGCTGTTGCTGCATTTCGACCCATTGCGATATCGTTATCACCCTGTGCTTGTGCACCATCTCCTACCGCTACAGAAGAGTTACCCGTTGCCTTTGAATTTGAACCATTTGCTACAGCATTGTTTCCATTAGCTTTTGCTCTAAAGCCATTGGCCGTGCTCAAATCTCCTGAAGCTTCAGATTGTGTTCCCATTGCTGTAGAAGCAAATCCTGAACTTTTCGCTTGATAACCAAATGCATTACTTGCTTGACCTTCAGCATTGGCATAAATACCAAATGCACTTGCTTGACTCTTACTTGCTGAAGCACTATGACCAAATGCTGAAGTCTGTCGTGCTGTTGCTTTAGCAGAAGAACCAACAGCTGTAGCCTCATAAGCTTCATTATCATCTCCAGCTACAGCATCAGAACCAATCGCAACGGATAATCTACCAGCAAAAGAACCTCGTCCTACTGAAACTGCACCAGTATTCATCGCCTTTGAACTGTCTCCAATTGCAATAGCACCAGTGCCTTTATTATTTGAGGTATCACTATTATTAAAAGTTGCAACTGCATTATTACCTAAAGCAACCGATTTAAAAGCTAGGGCCTGAGCGTCAGCACCTGCCGCAAATGCTCTCGTATCTGATGCCACAGCACTTGCACCCAAGGCAAGCGATTTCTCTGCTGTTGCACTAGACTTATCCCCCACTGCCGCAGATGAAAGTCCAGATGCTTTCGCTTCATTACCATAAGCTGCTGCATTATCCTTTGAAGCTTCAGATTGTCGACCGACTGCGACAGCACCAGAACCAGAAGCCTTAGAAAAAGCACTTAAAGCAACAGATTGTTCACCTGTTGCAACAGCGCCTTCATTCGGATCATCACCAGAACCTATAGCAACTGAATTACTTCCTTTTGCCAAGGCATTAATCCCAATTGCAGCTGCGCCAGTCCCTGTTGCTTGGGATACTGCCCCAATCGCTGTAGCACCTTTCCCTTCTGCATTTGCCTGAACCCCAAGCGCAACAGAAGCATCACCTGTAGCCTTAGAAGTTAGACCAAGTGCTGTTGAAAAGTCCCCCTTCGCAGTTGCCTGTATACCCACTGCTGTAGAACCTTGTCTTGCTTCAGTATTTGGATATTGGCCAGATACAAGTTTTCCACCAGTAATGGCTGTATATTTATCACTTAGAGCCTTCGTATTAGCAAGACGATCAACATCATCACCACCAATCGCAACAGAGGAAGCACCTAAAGCACGCGTATTGGCACCTAATGCAACTGCCTGATCACCAGTCGCCCTTGCATCATAACCTATTGCAATGCTTTGATTATTTGTTTGCTTATCTCCAGATTGAGTCGTTGCGTAACTACCTACTGCTATGCTGCTAGTATTTGGAGCACAAGCATTTGTACCAATCGCAATACTCTCCGCTGATTTTGAGCCACTCCCTGTGCTTGAACTTGTACAATTAGTATTGGTACTTCCGCCAGCAGCTTCATAGCCGGCAAATGTATTACCACTTATAAATACGATGCTAATTGCAGCTGTTAGAAATTTTATCGCAAAAAATAATAAGTGGTTTTGTGACTGCTGGCCTGTAGTTTTACTAGAACCTGATGAGGAAACATTCCGCTTTTTCGTTGCCCCTCTTGCGGTTTCTGATACAACCGTCCATATATTTAAATTTTTATTCCAGACAAGTCTGTATATCCTATTCATGAAGAAAAGCCTTTAAATGAATGAAAATTGACCAGCACAAAATAAATAATAAAACTGTGTCACAATTAACAATTAACGCAAAAAATTAACAATTACATCACTTTACTAATAAAAATTAATTAATATTCAAAAAACACATTGGAGATAAACAAGTTAGTTGTGTATTTTTAACAAATTGGGACTTTAATTTTAAAAGTCATGAAAAAATCTTTAGCTAATGTATAAAAGCTTTTAATTCCAACCTTAGTTTCACTCTTGAATGTATGAAGAAAAAGTTGCTTATTCTTAATATTGATAATGATTATCTTAAAGTACTCATAGATACTGCTTCTACTTTTGGCGTATCTAAAACAGAAATCATTAGATATTGCCAAATCCCTTTATCTTTAATAACTGAGAATAATAATGAGCGCATAAGTTTTAACCAGTGGACTAATATTGTAATTCAACTTTTAGAGCTATTACCAAACAAAGGTATCGGCTATCAATTCGGTTTAAACTGTAAGCCAACTGTTCATGGTGCACTTGGATTCATGCTCATTACCAATAGCAATATTGGAAAAGTACTGGTTGATTTACAGAAGTACTACCACATGCGAATACATAAAATGGATATCTCCATTTTAAACAAAAACAACAAAATAATAATTCGAGTAAATCCTCTTTATCAACTTCCAGCACATTTAAATGAAAGCAAGAAAGAACAAATAAACAAATTCTTTTTAGAAAGTGCTCTAATTGACATTATTAACAACTTACAAATGATCACTAACTACAATTTAACAGGCGTTACTATTAATGTGACATGGAATAAAGAAGACTATCATTCACTTTATGAAAAGCGCTTACCTGTCATCGAATTCAACCAAGACTATAATCAAATTAGTATTGACCTTAAATGTTTAGATTTACCCCTTATCTTTAACTCTCAGAATGCCTATGAGCTTGCAATGGAGTTAGTAAACAAGGAATATTTGTTATACCAAGACCCTACCGACAAAATAATTTTAAATGTAAAACAGCAACTTATATTTAAACCTGGTGAAGGGTTTCCAAGCTTAACCCATGTTGCCAATAAACTTAAAATATCGGAAAGAACATTAAAACGAGAGTTATCTCTTGCCAATACGACTTTTTCTGCGCTACTCCAATCTAAAAAATTTGAACTCGCAAAAAAACTTATTAATTCCAATCGAAATATTCAGGAAATATCTGATTTACTCGGCTACAGTCATATCAGTGCATTTTCTAGAGCATTTTTTGGCTGGACGGGGAAAAAACCAAGTGAGTACATAAGAGAGAGTAAAATTCCGATTAAAAGCTACAACCTAAAATAAAACAGCACTTAATAAAATGCATGCCATTTAACAACTTAAACGTTTTAACTAGACATTATATTCATTTTAAACCAACCCTATTTTATTATTTAAAAATACAACTATACTACACACAGTTACTTTCCCCTCAGTTGCCAACACCCTGTTTCAGGCAACTGAGGCTTTTTATTTTAAGAACTTAATCAACAACAACTTTAACCTAAAAAATAAACAGTATATGCAATTCAAACAAAAACCATTCCTTTATTAAATAAAACAAGCTACATTATAAAAAATAGTTTCCCCCTCAGTTGCCAGTATCCTATTTCCGGCAACTGGGGCTTTTTATTTTAGATCTTATTCATTTAACTTTCCCTCAATATCTATTATGTATTAATAGAGGGAAAATACTTTCTTCTAAGCGCTAAAGACACGCTCACCAAAGCAATCAACACTGGTACTTCAACCAATGGTCCAATCACCGTGGTAAATGCCACTGGCGATGCCAAACCAAAAGTAGCAATCGCGACGGCCATGGCTAACTCAAAATTATTCCCTGCCGCAGTAAACGAAATTGCTGTGGTTTTAGCATAATCGTTGCCTATCCATTTGCTCATAAAAAAGCTGATAAAGAACATCACCACAAAATAAATTGTGAGCGGGATGGCAATACGAATCACATCTAACGGCAGACTCACCACATCACCACCTTTGAGGCTAAACATCGCAATGATGGTAAACAGTAAAGCCAGCAAACTTAAAGGGCTGATCTTTGGTAAAAAGACATTTTGATACCAATCCAAACCTCTAGTTTTTACCAAGATGAAACGAGTCAGAAAACCAAGTAAAAATGGAATGCCTAGATAAACCAATACTGCATGGGTAATTGTCCAGAAATCGACATCAATCACCTGCCCTGCAATACCAAAATACGGCGGCAAATAAGTAAGGAACAGCCATGCATAACTACTAAAGAATAAAATCTGGAAGATACTATTAAAGGCCACTAATGCTGCAACATATTGGTTATCGCCACACGCCAAATCATTCCACACCAGTACCATCGCGATACAACGGGCTAAGCCGATGAGAATTAAACCTGTCATATATTCAGGATAACTCTGCAGAAAAATAACGGCCAATCCAAACATTAGAACAGGAGCAATAACCCAGTTCTGTAGCAAAGACAAAGTTAAGGTTTTTTTGTCTTTAAACACTTGCGGCAGCGTTGCATAGTCCACTTTTGCCAAAGGTGGATACATCATCAAGATCAGACCGATTGCAATTGGGATGTTGACTGAATCAACACTCATTTGATCTAAAGCAATAGAGGCCTGCGGAAAAAAGGAACTAATCGCAATGCCCACTGCCATGGCAATAAAAATCCATAGTGTTAGATTACGATCTAAAAAGGAAAGTGTTTTCATGGTGTTTTAATCACAGCAGCTTTTTGACACTAAGCTTTGTAAGCTTGGAAATATCGGTGCAGTTTGCGTATTTAAAACAGTTAGGATTTCATAACACCATGAGGGTAATTTTTTCGCGATGCTGTAATACACCCATTGCCCCTGACGACGATCTTGCAACAATCCTGAAGCACGTAATAGTGCCAAATGACGAGAAATTTTAGGTTGGCTCAGTTGTAATTTTTCAGTCAAATCACAGACACACAACTCTTGGTGTGCGTTGACTAATAGCACGATATTTAGTCTTGTTTCATCAGATAGGCACTTAAAAAAAGTGACTGCTTCCATTGTTCATTCCCCTTTAAATCTTTAATGTCACAATCCGTATTTATTGAATACGCTGACCATTTTGATCTATCACTTGCTGCCCATCTTCTTTGCTAAAGGCTCCCTTCTGAGCAAAAGGCAGAATATCGAGTACAAGTTCTGATGGTCGACAAAGACGTGTTCCCAAGGTCGTCATGACAAAAGGTCGGTTAATCAGGATTGGATGTTTAAGCATGAAATGAATAAGTTGTTCATCTGTCCAATCTTCACGGCCAAGCCCTAAATCTCGATAAGGATCAACATTGCTGCGAATTGCCTCTCTCACCGTTAAATTGGCATCCTGAATCAGTTGGATTAACACATCATACGTTGGTGGCGTAACAAGATATTCGATGACGGTTGGCTCAATACCTATATTGCGAATTAGAGCCAGCGTATTGCGTGAAGTGCCACAAGCAGGATTATGGTAAATCGTGATGTCAGCCATGAACTTATGATCTGGTAAATTGGATAAACTCAATATATACACTTATCCATATATATGCAAATCCATATGTTAAACCTAAATAACAACCCTTTAAAATATATTATTAAAATTAGATAGATATGATTTTATGAATTCTTAATTATTGTGAGTCTGAGACTACTTTTGTATTCCAAACTGATCGAAGTACTGACTAAAATGAGCTAAATCGTTCTAACTCATCCATCAATTGCTTCTTTAATTCATCATCATAAAGTTTAAATTTTAGCGTCTGGGTATAATTGTCAACAAAGATGAGACGACTAAATTCACTATTGACCAGACCTTTAGCGGCTAAGAATGTCTGATAGGCCGTAAGTAACACATTCAAACGATGATTCAGTGGTTTTTGCTCTCGTATGGTGAGCACTTTATTCTGCATATAAACAACTCCTCGATTTTCTAAGTCCCGCCCCCTTTATTGAACATGAGATAAAGCTCTATGGATAAGTATGTATCGATTTTTGTTGTTGCTGTTTTTATTATATAAATCACGATAATGTTTTTAGATGACACTTTTATGACAGCTCTAACTTTCAGCAAAAACCAATGAACATCAGCTAGATAAGTTTTCCCTTATAGACTATGCTGCTTAAGCCACTTAAAAGCGATATCTAACAATGAACGATACATGTCTTTTAACAGAATTAGATCTCATCATTAATTATTATGTGACGAGAAATGGCTACCGACCGACTCGAATTATTTTAGGTTATAAGACCTATGGCGCACTCATACAAGATCAACGTTTTGCAGATGAGGTGCTCAACTCGGCCCTTGATCCCAATAAGCGTAAATATAAAAAACTAAAAATTAAAGTGACCAAGGATGATCATCAGTTAGAACTCGAATAATATAAACAGCTCATGTCCAGTATCTGCCCCCCTATCAAAGCATAGAAATTCCGAATCAAATAGTAGAGAATTGATGGCTCTAAATGTCTTAAATGAAGTCACGACATGATTATAAAAGCGTCTCAGGATGACCATCTTACTTTACTCAATATATGGGAAAAATCAGTCAGAGCGACTCATGATTTTTTACCTGAAACGATGATTGCTGAATTAAAACCGTTAATTTTGAATGAATACTTTCATCATGTTCAGCTAAATAAATATGTGATTGATCAACAGATTGTAGGATTTCTGGGTACTAGTGACGACAATATTGAAATGTTGTTTATTCTGCCTGAGTGCAGAAGATCAGGGATTGGTCAGGCATTGCTCGATTTTGCAGTAAAACAGCTTCAGATTTATAAAGTCGATGTGAATGAGCAAAACCTGCAAGCGGTTAACTTCTATCAGAAAATGGGATTCCATACCGTGAGTCGTTCCGAACTCGATGGTCAAGGCAATCCCTATCCCATTTTGCATCTACAAATCTCGGTTTGAGCGAGAGTCCATTAAGCTGAATCTTGCTCAAAAATAAACACTTGCTCAATGCTGAGACCAAATGCATGTGCGATTTTAAATGCTAATGACAGACTGGGATCATAACGACCCTTTTCTATCGCATTAATAGTTTGCCTTGACACGCTCACATAGTCGCCCAAGTCGCTCTGTGACCAGCCTTTGTCTTTTCTTAAATCGGGTAATTTATTCTTCATCTATACTTCCAAGTACCAACCGCTGTGGCAATAGACCAAAGCATTGCCATAATAGGCCACACCAGAAACATTGTCAGTTTTGGAAATCCAACGTTTTCTAGAAAACCATAACTAAAAGTAATCAAAGAAGTTCCCACAAAGCTAATCGCCAAAGCCTGCAATTGTATCTTTTGCTGCAACTCATCAAAACGTTTGAATTGTTTAATAATGATCAATGCAATCATCAGTGCAGGCAATATTGGCAGTAATGAAACAACAATTTTAAGCCATTGTATCTCAATAAAATTCAATGCCTTTAATGATCCCACCAAAACCCCGATATACAGTGCAATTGCTGCAATCAGCTCAAATAAATTCCGATAGTTTTTCATAACCCACCATGTAAAGTAAACTTTACATCAATATATAAGTTCAACCCTAAAATGTAAAGCTTACTTTACATAACTTTCATTCTTAAACAGGAAGCTGGTTATCTTGTGCTAGCAGAATTGATCATTTTGAAAGACAAGTTAAGCAAATGAGTCACTGAGCTAATTTATTTTTTCTTCTAATATGCGGCTACTGAATAGTAACCTTCGAGCTTTAGGTTCACATGACTCAATCGCCAAAAGTTAAACGCAGTTTTCTCAAGACTCAAACCGCGCAAAAAATGCTGAATAGCCCTGCAAGCCATCAAGCACGCAAAATCTTCTCAAATGCACGAGATCGTATTTTACGTGGGCAGCAACTCGCGCTGTCAGGCAAAACATCTTTTGATATTGTGTATCAACGTGAAATCATTAGCCTGCGTCACTACACATCTGCGACCGATAACACCACAAAACATCGTATTCCGTTGGTTATCGTGCCACCGTTGGCAGCGAACATGCTGATTTACGATTTATTCCCAAATCGCAGCTTAGTCCGTTATTTTCTAGCTCAAGGTTTTGATGTTTATCTGATTGACTGGGGTACACCGAGTCTACGCCAAGCCAAATATAATCTTGGGACATATGTTAAAACCTTTATGCCTGACTTTATCGAAAAGATTCGTGAGCATAGTGGTCAACAACAACTATCACTATTTGGCTGGAGTTTAGGTGGAGCGTTATCACTTTGCTATACCGCTTTATCACAAGATAAGAATATTCAGAACCTGATGATCTTAGCCTCACCGATTAACACGCATAAATCAGGCTATATGGGCAAGTTTTATCAGCGTCTCACGGTTCCTGCCCAATGGATTCGTAGTAATACCAAATTCCGTATTCACCAAGTACCAAGCCGTGTGTTTCATATTCATGGCTGGCAAAATACCTTGGGGTTTAAACTCACCGATCCGATTGGGAACTTTAAAAACTATTGGGAGTTATTAAAGAACCTCGATGACCGTCAATTTGTGATTAACCATGCCACCTCAAGCTCTTTTGTAGACAATATGCTGGCTTACCCTGGTGGTGTAATGCGCGATATTATTTTGCGTTTCTGGATTGATAATGAGTTATCGACTGGCTCTGTCCAATTCGGTGAACAAACTGCCAATTTAAAAGACATTGATTGTTCAGTACTGGCAATTGGCGGCAGCAGCGACATTATCGTCACTGCTGAAGCAGTACGCCCCTTAATGGATTTAATCAGCAGCAGCGATAAGCAGTTTGAAATTGTGCCGGGCGGACATATGGGCCTCGTCTCAGGCAGCCAAGCACCGCAATTGGTCTGGCCTGTGGTCACACAATGGTTAGCACCCCGTTCTGACTAAGTTTTGCTACGCTGAAAGAAACAAAAAAGGCTGCCATGATAAGCAGCCTTTTCAACATCAACCGACCTTTGATCAATTATGCAAAATGTTGATAGCGATGCAGTACTAGACCTTCTACATTGACAGGTGTTCCTAATAAATAGCCCTGTAGCTGATTGCAGCCTAGGCTGGTCAGGATATCCGCCTGTTGTTGGGTCTCTACCCCTTCAGCAGTAACCACTAGACCTAATTTTGCAGCCAAATGAATAATACTTTCTAGAATGGCTTCTTCTTTAGAATTTGGTTTTAGATCGATCAAGAATCCACGATCAATTTTCAGTTCATCAACTGGTAAATCTTTTAAATATAAGAAACTTGAATAGCCTGTACCAAAGTCATCAATAGCAATGCGAATACCAAGCTTACGCAAACGCTCCAAGGTACGAATACTGGAGTCTATATGATGCATAGCCGTGGATTCAGTAATTTCAAGAATGAGATGATGCGGTTGGATTTGGTATTGTTCTAATAATTGTTCTAATACACTAAAGAGTTTTTTATTTTCAAATTGGAGTGCGGATAGGTTAACAGCAATTGGATAAAACGGACTATTACTTCGTTCCCATTTCTGGATTTGCTGACAGGCTTGTTCCAGTGCCCAATACCCCATTGGAATGATCAAACCGGTTTTTTCAGCCCCTTCAATAAACATTTGCGGGGTCAGCAATCCCAGTGTTGGATGCTTCCATCGAATTAAGGCTTCGACACCACAGACCTCATAGTTGCATGTAAATTTAGGCTGATAAAACAGTACAAACTGTTGCTCATCGACGGCTTTGTACAAGTCATTGATCAGTTTAGACTGGCTACGCACATCTTGCTGATCGGACATCGAATGGAACATGGTATAAGTATTACGCCCCTGATCTTTTGAAGTCAGCATGGCAACATCGGCATTAATCAGCAAATCTTGAACATTGGTGCCATGTTCAGGATACATGGCAATTCCGACACTGGCGGAAATATTGATATCTTTTGCAGCAATCAAATAGGTTTCTTGAATGTAGTGCAGAATATCTTCTGACAGCTGCATCGCTTCATTAAGATCTGTATCTTCCGAGATTAAAACAAACTCATCACCACCAATACGAAACAGCTTATGATTATCACCTAGCTTGTTGTATAAACGGTTTGCCATCTGGATCAGGAGTTGATCGCCAATATGATGACCAAAAGCATCATTCACCGATTTAAAACGGTCTAAGTCAATATATAAAAATGCCGCTTTCTGGCCATTCAAACGATGATGATTAAACACCACTTCAGCATGTTCAGTCAGGTATAAACGATTCGGTAGCTTTGTGAGTGCATCATGTAACGACTGTGTAGCAAGCTCTTTGTTGATAAGTGTAAGTTGCTCATTACGTTCTTCCAATCGTGCTTCGAGCACGGCAACCGCAAAACCAGCAACTAAAACCAGACTGGTAATAAAGATAATCGTGAATAATAAGACACTTTGCTCTGTCTGCTCGGAGGTCAGAATCTGCGCTATGGTTTCATCAAAATAAGTCGCAGCCATACCTGTATAGTGCATGCCAACAATACTTAGCGCCATTAACACAGCAACGATGGCTTTAAGCAAGGTACGGTATCTGAGTGCAGTTTTATATTTAAAAATGAAAAAGAAACTTAGACCAGAACCACTAATTGCAATCAATACAGAACACAACACCAGTAAAGGGTCATAGTGCATCGCATGATTTTCAATGCTCAATGCTGCCATACCAGTATAGTGCATACCTGATATACCCAGTCCCATAAATACGGCACCGAGGATTAAACGTGGTATCGGTAAAGTCGGTCTTGAGGTCAGCCAAACAGCAAAAATAGAAGCTGCTGCACCAATCAGATAAGAAAGTACAGTTAAATTAACATCAAAGTGATAGCCTTCTGGCAGATGGCTAGCCAGCATTCCCACAAAGTGCATTGACCATATCGCTAACCCCAAGATTAGCCCACTCGCAATCAAAATGCTTTTTTCAAACTTTTTATAAGCACCTTTAAAAACGAGTTCTTCCATCGAAACTGCAGCGTAACATGTCGCGACTGCAACCAAAATGGAAACGATGACCAATGTGCTATCGTAATCAACGTGAACCATAAAGGACTTCCATGATTATTCAGTACTTTTTTTTATATGATGAGCAAATTGCCCGAAATCCGAACGACGTTTCACACCCAAAGAAGCCATGAATTTTGTATTCATAAACTTTCCTTAACAATAACATCATCTAGCATAAGGTCAAGTCTTTTTCACTTTATAAATCAATAGAATAAAAGCACATTTTCATTTCAAACCAATGAAAAGTCTTGTTTTTTTATTACATTTTTTTTACCAGAAGACTGATTTTATTTTGCTAAATCATTTTAATTTTTAAGTTATTTCAATTTGTTTGTTTTTAATCGTGCAGATACCCCAAAGCATGCAACAATTTTTAGTTTAAATTCTAACTGTTACTCCTCAACAAAATGATTAAAACACAACCAATATAAGCTTATTTTTTCACCTTTATTGTTATAACTGTGTTATCACGCCGCATAAAAACTTGTTTATTTTAAGCAAGGGTCTTTATTTGACTTAAAACTTAGTTTTTCTCTTTATCTACAATCTTGTCCACTTGAATCCTGAGTATGAGCAGGGAAATAGAAAAGTATGAGAAGCATCGCTTCGCAAGACCCCTGCCTAAGAGTGAAGCTATGCTTCGCTAACACACGCAGCTCCAGGAATTCCCAATAAAAAAGCCCCTGTACAAACAAGGGCTTTTCAAAATTAAACTAAAACTTAGTTTTTCTCTTTATCTACAATCTTGTTCGCTTGAATCCAAGGTACGAAAAAAGATGAAAGCACTGCTTTCATCTTTTTGAGGCACGTAAAGATAAACATAAAAAACCCACTCAAATAGAGTGGGTCTTCGCGTTCAAATCAATTGATTCGAGAAATTAGTTTTTCTCTTTATCAACAATCTTGTTCGCTTGAATCCAAGGCATCATCGCACGTAATTTATTACCTGTTACTTCGATACCATGCGCTGCGTTTTGACGACGACGAGCAGTCATTGATGGATAGTTCAATGCACCTTCTTGGATGAACATCTTCGCATATTCACCAGACTGAATACGTTTCAATGCATTACGCATTGCTTCGCGAGATTGTTCGTTGATCACTTCAGTACCTGTTACATACTCACCGTACTCAGCATTGTTAGAAACTGAGTAGTTCATGTCAGCGATACCGCCTTCGAACATCAAGTCAACGATTAACTTAAGTTCATGTAAGCATTCGAAGTAAGCCATTTCTGGTGCATAACCAGCTTCAACCAAAGTTTCGAAGCCCATTTTAACCAATTCAACAGCACCACCACAAAGAACTGCTTGCTCACCGAATAAGTCAGTTTCAGTTTCTTCACGGAAAGAAGTCTCGATGATACCTGTACGACCACCGCCTACGCCTGAAGCATAAGAAAGTGCAACGTTACGTGCATTACCAGAAGCATCTTGATGGATCGCGATTAAGTCAGGAACACCTGAACCACGTTGGTATTCAGAACGTACAGTGTGACCAGGTGCTTTAGGTGCAACCATGATTACGTCTAAGTCTTTACGTGGAACAACTTGGTTATAAAGAATAGAGAAACCATGAGCAAATGCTAAAGTTGCACCTTCTTTGATGTTTGGTTCAATCACGTCACGATAAAGTTGAGATTGGAATTCATCTGGAGTCAAAATCATGACTAAGTCAGCTTGAGCAACAGCAGCTGGAACTTCAGAAACTTTAAGGCCTGAGTTTTCAGCTTTTTTCCAAGAAGTAGAACCAGCACGTAAACCAACAGTTACGTCTACGCCAGAGTCTTTCAAGTTAAGTGCATGAGCATGGCCTTGTGAACCATAACCAATGATTGCAACTTTCTTGCCTTGGATGATTGATAAGTCACAGTCTTTATCGTAAAAAATTTGCATCTGTTTTCTCCGCTAAAATTTTTGTCATTTCCCTTGTTCTGCAAGGACAGATCTTTTGTTGGCTCCCCCATGATTACCGCGCTCTGGGTGATCCCCCCTTTTTTCAAAGAAGGGTTGGGGGAGATTTTTTAAATTGTTAAAACTTTTTCGCCACGCGCGATGCCTGAAACACCAGAGCGTACAACTTCAAGAATGGTATTTTCAGCGAGTGCATCAATAAAACCATCAATCTTTTCAGTGGTACCCGCGATCTGAATGGTATAAGTCGTCGGTGTTACATCAACGATTTGCGCACGGAAGATATCAGCTGTACGTTTGATTTCCGCACGTGCTGCACCCAATGCTTTGACTTTGATCAACATCAATTCACGTTCGATGTGTGAACCTTCTGACAAATCAACCACTTTTACAACTTCAACCAATTTATTCAGTTGCTTGGTGATCTGCTCAATTTTGTGATCATCGCCATATGTCGTTAAGGTTAAACGAGATAAGGTTTCGTCTTCGGTTGGCGCAACATTGAGTGTCTCAATGTTGTAATTGCGTTGAGAAAACAATCCCACCAAACGAGAAAGCGCACCAGCTTCGTTTTCAACGAGTACAGAAATAATATGTCTCATTATGTACGCTCCCCTTTGCCTAACCACATATCCTTCATAGACTGACCAGCGATCAGCATTGGATATACATGTTCTGTACGATCTACCATGACATTAATGAATACACATTTATCATTAATTGCCATCGCTTCAGCTAATTTAGCGTCTAGCTCGTCAGCATGATCAATCTGAATACCAACGTGACCATATGCTTCCATTAACTTGGCAAAGTCTGGTAATGAATCTACATAAGAACTTGAATGACGCCCTTCGTAGTTCATATCTTGCCATTGCTTTACCATGCCTAAGGCTTGGTTATTTAAGCAAAGAATCTTCACATTCAAGCCATATTGCTTACATGTTGATAATTCTTGGATACACATCTGAATCGATGCTTCACCTGTAATACAAACCACTTGCTGATCTGGGAATGCAAGTTTCGCAGCCATTGCATACGGTAAACCAACACCCATGGTACCTAGGCCGCCAGAGTTGATCCACTGACGTGGACGTTTGTATTTGTAATAGTTCGCACCAAACATCTGATGCTGACCAACGTCTGAAGTAATGATAGCTTCACCATTGGTCACACGATCTAATGCCTCAACCACTTGCTGAGGTTTCATTACACCATTTTGACCTGCTTCATAACGTAAGCCGTGTACTTTGCGCCACTCATTAATCTGAGACCACCATGCACCAATTGCTTCAGGGTTTGGCTTAGATACATTCATTTGTTTAAGTTGCGCTAACATTTCTTGAAGTACTGGCTCTACCGCACCCACGATCGGGATGTGCGCCATAATCGTTTTCGAAATGGTTGCTGGATCAACATCAATATGAATTACTTTGGCATTGAGACAGAATTTTGCCGGGTTATTGGTTACACGGTCATCGAAACGCGCACCAATTGCCAAAATCACATCTGCATTGTGCATTGCCATGTTGGCTTCATAAGTACCATGCATCCCTAACATCCCCACGAATTGTGGATCGTTACCAGGGAAAGCACCTAAGCCCATCAAGGTATTTGTTACTGGATAACCCAATAAATGCGCAAGTTCTGTCAATAAGCCAGATGCATTACCTTGAACAACACCGCCACCCGTATAAATCATTGGACGTTTAGCAGTAATCAACTCATCAATCGCTTTGCGAATTTGACCTGAGTGACCACGTGAAGGTGGTTGATATGAACGCATCTTCACTTTTTCTGGGTATTCGTAGGCAAACTTTTCTGCAGGGTTAGTCGCATCTTTCGGAATATCAACAACCACTGGACCCGGACGGCCAGACGAAGCGATATAGAATGCTTTCTTAATAATTGCAGGAATTTCGCTAGCGTGACGCACTTGGAAACTATGTTTTACGATTGGACGAGAAATACCAACCATATCTGTTTCTTGGAACGCATCTTCTCCAATAAGATGGCTTGCAACCTGACCAGACAAAATCACCATTGGAATTGAGTCCATGTAGGCTGTTGCGATTGGAGTGACGGTATTGGTTGCGCCCGGTCCAGAAGTGACCAGTACGACACCTGTCTTACCTGTTACGCGTGAGTATGCGTCTGCCATATGACCAGCAGCTTGCTCATGACGAACGAGGTAATGGTTGATTTTGTCTTGTTGAAATAGCGCATCATAAATATGTAATACAGCGCCGCCTGGATACCCAAAAACATGCTCTACGCCTTCGTCCGCAAGCGCACGAACGAGCATTTCACCACCAGATAAAAGTTCCAACGTGATTCACCCTAGTATTTTGCACAATTTATGGGAGACATAAATTGTGTTCATTCATTAACTTTTGCACTTCTTATAAGTGTGCGTATTCTACTCGTTTTTGCTGCAATAGGAAAAATTTTCTGAGACTCATCAGCCGTATAAACTTGATGACATCTCGAATCAAAATGTGCTGGGATAAGCATATTTCAAAAAATCATTCTCTCGGCTAGAAAGAATGTCCATTGCAAGCCATGACATTTATTCGAAGGGTGATCAAATAAACACATATAAAACTTGAGAAAGCATTCTTGTTTCTTTCATAAGCAATGTCAAGAACAAAGAAAAGGATTTTAACGAATATTTTTTAGCTGCTGTTTTTTTAAACACATTTCACGAAATTATTTAGTCTTGTTAAACGCCCATTTATCAAAAAACTATTTTCTTTTTAATGAAAACTAGGCATTGTAAACTGCTTATTTAGACACTTTGATCGAATATATTCAGCATTCATTTGGGGAGATCAAATATGAAGTTATCTTATTTAAAAACAATATCATATTTCATTACAGCAACAACATTATTGCTATGTTCCAGCCAGAACTACGCCCAGCAATATTACAAATGGGTCGATGCCAAGGGTTCAACCCATTACACCACCACCCCGCCACCTAAAGGCGCAAAGCGTTTGGACAAAGTTTCGACCTATGGCAATAGCCATCAAACTGCCAATCCAACAACTCAACAAGGCCAACCAGCAACTCCTGTAGCCGCACCCAATACACCACAACAGGCTCCTCAGGCAATACCTGCGACACCACCAGCGAATACGGTTAAACCACAAAGCCCGACAACTCCCACTGTGTCATCTGAGCGCTAAGCAGCCAGTTGCTCCTGCGAGGTCATCTTCAACGCGACGACCTTGCAGATAAAATCCCGATCTAAAAACTGACATTTACTACAATTTTGCGCTATGCTGTGCAGCAATCTTAACTTTACTTTTTTGTTGTATCGCATATCCCTATGACGACTTCTCACATTGACTCCGAATATCAAGCAAGTGCCATTGAGCCTCAAGTTCAACAAGACTGGGACAATCGCAAAGTTTTTAAAGTTGCAGACACTGTAGAGGGCAAACATCGCTATATCCTGTCGATGTTCCCTTACCCAAGTGGCAAACTGCACATGGGGCATGTGCGTAACTACACCATTGGTGACGTGATCAGCCGTTTCCATCGCTTAAAAGGTGAAACAGTATTACAACCAATGGGTTGGGATGCTTTTGGTTTGCCTGCTGAAAATGCAGCGATTGCACACCAAGTTGCACCAGCGAAATGGACGTTTGAAAACATCGCTTATATGCGTGACCAATTAAAAAAATTGGGCTTGTCTGTCGATTGGGATCGCGAGTTTGCGACTTGTACACCAGAATACTATCACTGGGAACAATGGTTATTCGTACAACTTTATAAAAAAGGCTTGATCTATCGTAAGCTTTCAACAGTGAACTGGGACCCTGTCGACCAGACTGTTTTAGCCAATGAACAAGTTGAAAATGGTCGTGGCTGGCGTTCAGGTGCATTGGTTGAAAAACGCGATATTCCAATGTACTACTTCCGCATCACCGACTATGCACAAGAATTATTAGACGACCTAGATACGTTAAAAGACGGTTGGCCACAACAAGTTTTGACCATGCAACGTAACTGGATTGGTCGTTCGACGGGGATGGAAATTACCTTCCCTTCTGCGAATCCAGCAATCTATGCTGATGGTTTAACTGTTTATACCACGCGCGCTGATACCTTAATGGGTGTGACTTATGTTGCAGTTGCGGCAGAACACCCTATGGCACTGAAAGCCGCGGAAAATAATCCTGAACTTGCTGCATTTATTGAAGAATGCCGTATGGGTTCAGTTGCAGAAGCAGATTTAGCGACTGCTGAAAAGAAAGGCATGGCAACAGGCTTATCTGTTAAGCATCCAGTGACTGGCGAAGACCTCCCTGTCTGGATTGCTAACTATGTATTGATGTCATATGGTTCAGGTGCTGTGATGGCGGTTCCTGCGCATGACGAGCGTGATTTTGAATTTGCCAATAAATTCGACTTGCCAATCAAACAAGTGATCGATGCCAAAGGCGCTGATGATGCTGAATACTCAATTGCTGAATGGCAAGAATGGTATGGTTCTAAAGATGGCAAACTGGTTAATTCTGGCGAGTTTGATGGTCTTGCATTCCAAGCTGCTTATGATGCCTTCCTTGCAAAATTAGAACCTCAGGCATTAGCCAATTCTAAAGTGCAATTCCGTTTACGTGACTGGGGTGTTTCTCGTCAACGTTACTGGGGTTGCCCAATTCCAATGATCAACTGTAACAGCTGTGGTCAAGTCACTGTTCCAGAAGATCAATTGCCAGTGGTATTACCGACCGATGTGGTTCCAGATGGTTCGGGTAACCCATTGAACAAGATGCCTGAATTCTACGAAACCAAATGCCCAAGTTGTGGTGGCGATGCACGTCGTGAAACAGATACCTTGGATACCTTTGTAGAATCATCTTGGTACTATGCACGTTATGCATCTCCAGACTTTACTGGCGGTATGGTAAAACCTGAAGCTGCGCAAAGCTGGCTTCCTGTGAATCAATACATCGGTGGGGTTGAACACGCAATTCTGCATTTACTTTATGCACGTTTCTTCCATAAATTGATGCGTGATGAAGGTGTGGTACAAGGTAATGAACCATTTACTAACTTGCTCACCCAAGGCATGGTGTTGGCAGATACCTTCTATCGTGAAGCCGAGAATGGTAAGAAAACTTGGTTCAACCCTGCGGACATCGAATTAGAGCGTGATGAAAAAGGTCGTATCCTGTCTGCGAAATATTCAGGTGATGGTCAGGAAGTTGTGATCGGCGGGCAAGAAAAAATGTCGAAGTCGAAAAACAATGGTATCGACCCACAAGCGATTATTGACCAATACGGCGCAGATACTGCTCGTGTCTTCATGATGTTTGCTGCACCACCAGATCAATCATTAGAATGGTCAGATGCAGGTGTTGAAGGTGCCAATCGTTTCTTGAAACGTGTTTGGCGTTTGGCTGCTGGTTTCCTAGAAAAAGGCAATCAAGCCACTGCAATCGATACAGCAAACTTGTCGAAAGACGCGCAAGATTTACGTCGTAAAACGCATGAAACTATCCAAAAAGTGGGTGATGACATTGAACGTCGTCATGCGTTCAACACGGCAATTGCCGCATTGATGGAATTACTCAATGCCAGCAACAAGTTCGAGGCAAAAGATGATAACGATGTGGCAGTTGCACGTGAAGCAATCACCACATTGTTAACCTTACTTGCACCATTTGCACCGCATTTGAGTCAAACTTTGTTAACACAGTTTGGTTTGGAATTAACGACAATTGAATTCCCACAAGTGGATGAATCAGCGTTAACTCGTAATACACAAACGATTGTTGTACAAGTGAATGGTAAACTTCGTGGTAAGTTAGACGTCGCAGTCGATATCTCAAAAGATGACTTATTGGCATTGGCAAAAGCATTACCAGAAGTACAGCAATTCTTGACAGGTCCAACCAAGAAAGAAATTGTAGTACCAAATAAACTTGTTAATTTAGTGGTTTAATTTACTGCTTAAATTCCATTTCCTGACCGGAGCTGGAATTTATCGAAACAAAACCCCATCAAAGCCCGCTGTCATTCAACGGGCTTTGATTCTAAAATGTGGTCAATTTATCAAGATTAAATCTTCCATATTTGATGGAAGATCATAAGGACAAAGCATGCATTTAGCTCAACGTTTAGCTGCTATCGTTTTAACTTTAGGTCTAAGTGCAGGCTTGGTCGGCTGTGGCTTTCATTTAAAGGGAAGCAATCCTACAGCAGCACCATTGGTCTACAACAAACTGACTTTAGTCCTGCCTGACAATACCGATCAGCTTGAAAATCAACTCAGCATTTATCTTGGTGCAACTGGCGTACAACTCAGTAATGCCAATGATGCCTATGTCCTTCGTGTTCTGGATTACACTCCGCGTCGCCAATTACTAAATGGTAAGTTGACTGAAGTCCTGTTACGTCTAACCGTGACTTTCCAGATCGAAGATCGTCAAGGTAAGAAAATTACTGAACCACGTACCTTAACCGCATCTCGTACTTATCAATATGACGTTGCAACCGTCAACACCGATAACCAACAAGAAGCTTATTTAAACCGTATTGTGATTGACGATGTAGCACAGCAAATTACGCGTCAAATTGCTGCCAATCGTTTACCTAAAGCTCAGCCTTAATTTGTCATTATGAAACTGGATTATGTTCAAGCATTAAAACGTATCAATGAAGCTCGTGGTGCATGGATCATGCACGGACAAGAGCCTTTGCTTGAACAAAATCTGCTTGATAGCTTTCGTAAAAGCTGGCAACAACAAGAAGTTGAACGCCAGCGCTACGACATCAGTAGCGTCAATGACTGGAAGAATGTCTTTAATGCACTCAACAGCTTGTCCCTGTTCTCGCAGCAACTGGCAATTGAAGTACATGGCAATATTAAGCCCGATGCCAATGGCTTAAAGCTGCTTAAAAGTTATATTCAACATAATGAACACAACTTATTGCTGATTGTTTTACCTAAACAAGACAGCAGTAGCTTAAAGTCTGCTTTTTTCCAAGTGGTCGAAGCCAATGGCGTGGTGGTTGCGCTAACAGCGACCTACCCACAAGACCGACAACGCATCTTAAGTATTGAAGCCGAAAAACTTGGTATCCAGCTGAATAATGAGGCTTGGCAATGGTTAATGCAGCATCATGAACACAACTTGTTAGCTGCTAAAAACAGTTTAATGCGTGTTGCAGACACCTTCCCAGATATCCAACAGATTCAGATTGAACAACTGTATGCCTGTTTACAGGATCAATCGCGCTATACCACTTATGATTTAAGTGATGCCTTACTTGCAGGAAACTTAGCGCAGTCAGTCAAGATTTATCAGTATCTGATCGCTGCAGGTGAGCCTGATAGTTTGATTTTATGGACCCTCAGCAAAGAAATGCGCTTATTGATGCAGCTGTTTGAACAACCACATAATGCGATTCAACTTGGGATTTGGAAAACCAAAGTATCGCAATATCAGCAGGCCTTACGTCGTTTAAACCCGAGACAATTTTTGACTTGGTCTGAGTTATTGCTGCGCATTGATGCAGCCATTAAAGGCATGTCCAAAGAAAATCCAGAACATCTGATGCTACAAGCCTTAGCTGAACTATGTGGTACCACCCTGTTTGCTCAACCCGCTTAAACCACTCAGTTCCATCTCACCATAAAAATAATGGATCAACGCATGTCATTCCATTTAAGCCCGAGCCAAACTGAAAAAATCAAAATAATATTCAAGCAGGCTGATGCATTGATCATCAGTGCAGGTGCAGGTATGGGCGTTGACTCGGGGTTGCCTGATTTCCGCGGTAATCAAGGCATGTGGCAAGCCTATCCCGAGCTTGGCAAACAGCGTATCGATTTTACTGAAATTGCCAATCCAGCCGCGTTTAAACGGCATCCACGTTTGGCTTGGGGATTTTATGGGCACCGCTTGGCATTGTATCGTCAAACTAACCCACATCAAGGTTTTCAACAACTGAAGAGATTGGCTGAAATATTAGAACTACCCTCTTTTGTGTTTACCTCAAATGTCGATGGGCAATTTCAAAAAGCGGGGTTTAATCCTGATCAAATTTATGAATGTCATGGTTCAATCCACCATCTGCAATGTCTGGGCGCTTGTACACAGACCATTTGGTCAGCAAATGAATTGCTACCAGAGATTAATCATCAAGACTGCCAATGGTTAGGAGAACTCCCTCAGTGCCCAATTTGTAAGGGTTTAGCCCGACCAAATATTTTAATGTTTGATGATATGTCATGGATTAGCAGACGTCACACCCAGCAAGCAAAGCGCCTAGAGGCTTTTCTAAAGAATCATCAGCATCCTGTGGTGATAGAAATGGGTGCTGGTACAGCTATTCCAACGGTACGCTACTTTAGTGAACGATTTTCCCCTTATCTAATTCGAATCAATCTGCGTGAATACACCCTTCCCATTCAGGGTGGCATCGCGCTCGCAACAACTGCCGAACAAGGAGTCCGCAGTATTTATCAGATTTTTATAGAATAACTTATCGACAAAAAGGCAAATAATTCTCATTCTAGATTAAAAATATTCACGCTTTATCCTTATTTCACTTTTATACTAAGTCCAGTTTTTCACTTTTGACCTGCTGCCATGCCAAAAACAAACGCTAAAAAAATCCAGCCTCGTAAAATTATCATGATCGCTATCGGGGTGCTGATCATTGCAGCACTTGGATGGATGTTCTTTAAACCTAAAGCTCAGGCCCCACAGTATATTAGTGCTGAAGTTTCACGTGGCGATATTGAAGATTCAGTATTGGCAACAGGCGTACTCGAAGCAACCAAAATGGTCAGTGTCGGTGCGCAGGTATCAGGTCAGGTGAAAAAAATGTATGTGCAATTAGGCGACCAAGTCAAACAAGGTCAGTTGATTGCGCAAATTGACTCAATTCGCCAAGAAAACGAACTCAAGACAGCCGATGCCAGTATTAAAAATCAACAAGCTCAGCTGGCAGTACAACAGGCCAATCTTGCTAAGGTAGAAGCTGAATACAAACGCCAACAGGCGATGTATAGCCAAGATGCCACCTCACGTGCTGAACTTGAAACAGCATTGGCTAACTTTAAAACAGCGCAAGCGCAAATCACCTCAATCAATGCACAAATTGAACAATCTCGCTTAACACTTGCAACTGCCAAAGAAGATTTGGGTTATACCCGTATCATTGCACCGATGGATGGCACCATTGTGGCGATTGTGACGGAAGAAGGTCAAACCGTAAACGCCAACCAAACCGCACCAACTATCGTGAAATTAGCCAAACTGGACACCATGACCATCAAGGCACAGATTTCTGAAGCCGATGTTATGAAAGTTGAAAAAGGACAAACCGTCTATTTCACCACTTTAGGCAATAGCGATAAAAAACATTACGCTAAATTACGTCAAGTTGAACCTGCACCAAATTCAATTAATACTGAAACCACCAGTAACAGCAGTTCATCTACCTCGAATGCTGCGGTGTACTACAATGCACTGTTTGATGTACCGAATGAGGATGGCAAACTCCGTATTGATATGACGGCGCAAGTCTATATTGTACTTTCGGAAGCAAAGAATGCGCTGACTGTGCCTGCTGCTGCCATTCAAACTCAACGTGGCAACCGTGGTAAAGGCAGCCAAGCCAATGGCAATTCATCGGCTGATCAAGCGAAAAAAACAGATGCTGATAAAGCACAACGTCCAAAACGTCTTGAACTAAGCGATGAAGAAAAAGCGCTGGTTGCACAAGGTAAAGCCTCAACAGGCATGGTTCGTGTCCTACAAGCTGATGGTACAGCTCAACCACAACCAGTGTTGATTGGTCTGAATAACCGTGTCACTGCACAAGTGTTGAAAGGCTTGAAACAAGGTGACCAAGTCGTGATTGCAGATGCCTCAGACAGCTCGAATGAAGCGGCAAAACGTAGTAATCAACGTGCAATGAGAATGTAATATGACTCAAAATCAAACACATTCATCACAGCCACTGCTTGAGGTCAGTGACCTCACCCGTGAGTTTCCTGCGGGTGAAGGTACCGTACAGATTCTCAAAGGCATTGATTTAAAAATTTATGCAGGTGAATTGGTTGCGATTGTCGGGCAATCAGGTTCAGGCAAATCGACCCTGATGAACATCTTGGGTTGTCTGGATAAGCCCAGCGCAGGGAGTTACAAAGTCAATGGTCGAGAAACACGCCAACTAGAACCAGATGAACTAGCACAATTACGCCGTGAATATTTTGGTTTTATTTTCCAGCGTTATCACTTACTAGGTGATCTCAGTGCTTCTGGTAACGTTGAAGTTCCTGCAATTTATGCTGGCGTAGACAGCCATATTCGTCAAGAACGTTCTGCTGAATTGTTGTCTGAGCTAGGACTTGAAGAACGTTTACATCATCGACCAAGCCAGTTATCTGGTGGTCAGCAACAACGTGTGTCGATTGCACGTGCGCTAATGAATGGTGGCGATGTGATTCTTGCCGATGAGCCAACAGGTGCATTGGATAAAAATAGCGGCATCGAAGTAATGCGTATTTTGCGTGAGCTGAATGCCAAAGGTCATACCATTATTCTGGTCACCCACGATCTTAATGTTGCTAAAAATGCGACCCGTATTATCGAGATCAGTGACGGGAATATTATTTCAGACCGTGCCAATACGCCTGAACATGATGATTCTGAACTCGAACATCAAACACTACAGCGCACCCCACAAAAGAAAACCTCCGCTTGGCGTTCTTTCTTTGACCGTCTCGGCGAAGCGTTCCGTATGGCATTGCTTGCCATGAATGCACACCGCATGCGGACTTTTTTAACCATGCTGGGGATTATTATCGGGATTGCCTCCGTGGTCTCGGTGGTGGCACTGGGGAATGGTTCACAGAAACAAATTTTAGAAAATATCAGTAGTCTGGGTACCAATACCATTACCGTCTATCAAGGTCGTGGTTTTGGTGATAATTCACGGGCATCTCAAGTCAAAACACTGGTCCCTGCCGATGCTGAAGCACTGGCCGAACAACCTTATGTAGATGGTGTCAGCCCTTCTGCCAATACCAGTTTAACCCTGCGTTATAAGGACACTGAAGCGGCAGCAACCGTAAATGGGGTCAGTTCTGATTTCTTCTATGTCCGTGGACTGACCTTTAAATCGGGGCAGCCCTTTGACAAAGAAAGTGTGACTGAACGTGCTCAGGATGTGGTGATTGATACCAATACCGAAAAGACCTTCTTTGCAGATGGCACCAATCCCGTAGGTCAAGTCATCCTTTTAGGTAGCGTACCGAGTCGGATTATTGGGGTCATTGATGCTCAGCAAGGCTTTATGAGCTCAGACAGTCTAAATGTATATCTACCCTACTCCACGGTCATGAGTCGTATGCTAGGACAATCCAATGTGCGTAGCATTATTGTCCGTATCAAAGATGAATATCCAAGCAGTGCAGCTGAAAATGCCATCTTGACGCTACTTGAACAACGTCATGGTGCGCAGGATGTATTTACCCAAAACTCAGACAGTATTCGCGAAACCATCCAGCAGACCACTGCAACCATGACTTTGCTGATTTCAGCAATTGCCGTGATTTCTTTGGTCGTAGGCGGTATTGGCGTGATGAACATTATGCTGGTGTCTGTAACCGAACGAACCCAAGAAATTGGGGTACGTATGGCGGTTGGTGCTCGCCAAAGTGATATTTTGCAGCAATTCCTGATTGAAGCGATTCTGGTCTGTTTATTGGGCGGTATCTTGGGTGTACTCCTATCTTTAGGCATTGGACAAATCATCGGGCACTTTGCCAAAGGCGTGATTGAAATGAGTTATTCAACTACTTCAATTGTTGCGGCCTTTGTCTGCTCAAGCATGATAGGTATTGTATTTGGCTTCTTGCCAGCACGAAATGCGGCACAACTCGATCCAGTTGCTGCTTTAGCGAGAGAATAATCAGCAAAAATTGATCTCAGAAATAAGATACTCGGGAATGTCATCCGCAACCTGCGTGGTATCAACAAGATATTGTTTCTGCGAGAAGTTAGATAAATGAAAAAAATAGAACAGGTTTTACGGATGACGATGGTTTTGCCTACTTTTCCCGAAAGAAAAGTAGGTCGAGCCGAAGGCTTAAACTGAAAATGGATGAGAACTCGATAAGACACTGTCTCGATAATCATGCTCATTCAAATTATTAAGGGAATGACGATCAATGTTATTCAAACAACATAAAATCGCACTTGCACTTTGTCTCAGCACATCCTTAGCTGGCTGTTCTGCTGTGGTCAAAACACCTTATAACGCACCAACAGTCCAAGTGCCGCAACAGTTCCAGTACGATGCACAAAAAAGTAAAAGCATCAATCTAACCGATCAATGGTGGACGCTATTTAACGATGCTCAGCTGAATCAATTGGTCGATCAAGTGCTAGCTAAGAATAGTGACCTAAGTGTGGCAGGAATCACCCTGCAACAAGCCCGACTACAAGCAGGTCTGGCTGAAAATAAACAAGGGGTTCGAACCAGCTCTAGTGTTTCCGCTGGTCATAATTATGATCTACGTTCTGGCGATGGCTCTGATCGTGGTTTATCGACTAGCGTTGGCGTTAGCTATGAACTCGATTTATTTGGCAAGCTTGCCAGCCAAACCGAAGCAAGCCGATGGGAAGCTTTAGCCACTGAACAAGATTTGCAAGCCACTGCACAAAGCTTAGTTGGCACAACAGCCAAACTATATTGGCAGCTGGGTTATTTGAATGAACGCTATCAAACCATTCAGCAAAACTTAGCCTCAACTCAAAAAACCTATTCTTTGGTACAGTCGCAATATAAAGCAGGTGCAGTATCTGGTTTGGACCTCACCCAAGCTGAACAATCGGTACAAAGCCAAAAAGCCAGTCTCAGTCAGATTGAGCAGCAGCGTGTGGAAGCACGAACTGCCCTTGCAGTCCTGCTGCATGAACCAGTACAACAACTGAATATTCAAGAGCCTGCGCAGTTGCCTCGCAATGCCTTGCCGAATATCGCAGTCGGGCTCCCTGCTGATATTTTATCGCGTCGCCCAGACCTACAAGCATCTGAGTTACGCTTGCGTAAGACTTTAGCCAATAAGGATGCGACCAAAGCCAGCTATTATCCTTCAATCAATTTGACTGGGAATGTTGGTTCTTCAAGCACGTCTTTAACTCAACTGTTAAAGAATCCTGCTTTGACACTGGGCGCAAGTCTCAGCCTACCTTTCCTTCAATATAATGATATGAAGAAAGATATTGCGATTAGCGATCTTGAGTATGAAAAAGCGATTACCCAGTATCGTCAAACGCTATACCAAGCTTTTGCCGATGTTGAAAATGCGCTATCCAATCGCACTCAGCTGAATCAGCAAGTACAGTTACAGCAACGTAATGTCGAGCTGGCAGATAAGACTGAACGTTTAACCGAAGTGCGTTATCGCAATGGAGCGATTGCTTTAAAGAACTTATTGGATGCGCAGGAAACCACACGTAATGCACGACTCAGCTTAGTAGAAACCAAGCAAAATCAATACAATGCCTACGTGACCTTAATGCAAGCTATGGGTGGAAGTCCTGTTAAAGAACTACCAAGACAATAGCCCCCGCGCTATTGTTTTTCTTTTACTCTATAACTGGCTTTGTAGAATTCTGAATAAGCTTGGCCGTTTTGATGTTGTCGCGATCATCAAAAACAACCTCATATGAAAGCTGCTGGCCATTGAAATACATCTCAGTTGGAGAGCCAATCACTTCCCATAGCCCAATCGTGGCAATATCCGCAGTGGTATGCCATAGCGTACGACTGATTCTTGCCCCTTTTGAATAGCCCTGTTGGAAGGTATAAATCTCTTTACGTTCTCCATTTACGGTTTCTGAGGTGACTGGTGCACCCAATTCAGAAATCACATAATTTCGATGTTTCCCCACCTCTAAAACCGTCAGATTCTTTTTATGCGGCTGGTTACTCGCCATCACCGCAGCACAACCCTGTAGTGAAAGTAAAATCACCAGTCCTAAAGCTACATATGTTTTCTTCATGTTTAGATTAACTTCCCCGAAAGCTAAAAAATAATATGTTTATCGGCATTTTCTTTAGAATTTTCGATTCAACAAAAACCCGCATTAATTAGCATATAAAGGATGGGATGACAAATATTTAATTATTCTTATCAATATATTTTCGATAGACTGCTCATTATTGAATTGAATACCAAGACAATACTTATTAAATAATGTTACACATCATTTATGTGTTGACGTAAATATTAGCATTTTATATTCTGATCAAAATATAGCTTCACTATAAGATAAATAATCAAATTAGTTCTATATTTTTACTATGTGACAGGTGTCACGGTATAGCCATTATTAAACCGAATAAATAAGGATGCTTCTATGAAATTATCTGCACTACTAATCTCAAATTTCAAAGGTATTAAGGACGAAATAAAAATAATCATTGATAATATCGTCGTCTTGGTTGGTCCTAATAATAGCTGTAAGTCGACAATTTTAGATGCATACGAAGCTTATGTTTCAATGGGAAGCTCATTAAGTTTGGATCACTTTCATGGTCGAAATACTAATACACCTGTGATTATTACAGGTATATTTAATGATGTTACACAGGATGACATCACAACTTTAGGTCAGGAATGGCATTTGCAAAATGATCCTGAGTTTGGTGAGTGTGCAAAATTTCAAATTCGTTGGGAAACACCAGACGTAAATGGTGTTAAATATAGCTTTAGTAATAAGACCAATGACTGGAAGAAAGGTGGAGCAGGTGGATGGGATACTTTATTGCAGAGCCGACTGCCAACCCCTATAAGACTAAATCCAGATGATGGCTATGATGCCTTGGAGAAAGTTGTAAAGGATTTGGCATCAAAGAATGCCGCTCAGAAGTTAAAAGAAGATAAAAGTAAAGTTGCCAATATTGTCGCAGAAATTGAAAAGCTTGCGAAAGAGGTAGACAAAGAACTGGCTGGGAGCATAGGCCAATTAAGCAGTAAAATAGAGTTAGAGTTAAATAAACTTTTTCAAGGCGCTACTGTAAGCTTTGAGACTGGTGTGGGTAAATTTAAAGCAGAAGATGCCATTAAAGATGGGAGTAAGTTTTTTGTTAAAACAAATAATCATCCCTCATCTTTGGAGCATCAAGGAACAGGAATAAAAAGGGCTTTTTTATGGTCTGCTGTAAATGCTTTGTGTAGCGAAGGGATGTATAAAAAGGGTACAAAAGTAATTCAAAATGAAACACCCAAAGTACTGTTGATTGATGAGCCAGAAATTAATCTTCACCCTTCAATAATAAGAGCTGCCAGAAAAGCAATTTATGCACTGGCGGATTTAAATGGATGGCAAGTAATATGTACTACTCATTCGCCAATATTCATTGATCTCACACAAGATCACACTACACTGATTAAAGTTTCAAATAATCAGCAAGGGGTTTTCTACTTTCAGACAGATAAAGCTAATTTTAACAATGACGAAAGAGATAATCTAAAGATGCTGAACCGTTGCTGTCCGACGGTTAATGAGTTCTTTTTTTACCCAAATGCTATATTAGTTGAAGGAGATACTGAATACTTAGCTTATCAGTACATCATAGAGAAAAGTGGATTAGAGGGGAGTTATTGTGTTATTAATTGTAGAGGAAAGGCCAATATCCCAACATTCATTAAGATATTTAATCAGTTCAATGCAAATGCCATTGCAGTTCATGATTTAGATACTAAGTTCAGAAAAGATGGGGGAGCTAATGCTATGTGGACAATTAATATAAATATTAGGACGTTAGCTAATGCAACAAATGGAAGAGTCAAAACAGTTGTTCATAACCCTGATTTTGAAGGCTTCTACCTCAATGAATCACCAACTAAAGATAAGCCTTACAGCCTATTTACTCACTTAACATCAGCTGATTTTGAAACAGATATCAGATATAAAGAGTTAAGAGAATCGCTTAATGCGATCATTAATGGAACTCATAAAGGACTATACAGCACGCAAGCAGAGTTAGATGCCATGACTGTACACTAATAAACTACCCGTTTTACTTAAAGTTCTCAGTACAGTAGACATATTCAGTAAAATAATGAATAAAATAAAAAGTAGCACAAGTAGTTGCTAAAAAGTTAGTTATAGTTTTTAGAATTTCATTACATTGTTAAAAAACAAAGCCGCTATAAAGCGGCTTTATTAAATAATTTAGATCTATCTAATTATTCATCATCCATCATGCTTTGGCTCATACCAACCGTATTAAAGCCACCATCAACATACATGATTTCGCCTGTAATACCTGAAGCCCACGACGAACAAAGGAACAATGCAGCATTGCCCACTTCTTCAATGGTCACATTACGTTTTAGCGGTGCAATCTTTTCATTGGCATCTAACATTTTACGGAAAGACTTGATGCCTGATGCTGCCAAAGTACGGATTGGGCCCGCAGAAATTGCATTCACACGAATACCGTCTACGCCCAAGCTTGATGCTAAATAACGAACGCCTGCTTCTAACGATGCTTTGGCCATACCCATCACGTTATAGTTCGGCATCACACGCTCAGAACCTTGATAAGTTAAGGTCAATAAACAACCTTGGCGCGCTTGCAATAATGGTTTAGCCGCACGTGCCATTGCGATAAAGCTATAGGCACTAATGTCATGTGCAATTTTAAAACCTTCACGGTCGGTCACGTCAGTAAAGTCACCATCAAGCGTATGCGCTGGTGCAAAACCGATTGAATGCACAACACCGTCTAAACCGTCCCAGTGCTTTGCCAATTCAACAAAAGCATTGTCAATTTCTGCGTCAACAGCAACATCACAAGGAAAAACCAGTGTTGAACCAAACTGTGCTGCAAAATCATCGACACGTTTTTTCAGCTTTTCATTTGGATAAGTAAACGCAAGCTCAGCACCTTCACGGTGTAATGCAGAAGCAATACCGAAAGCAATCGATAATTTACTTGCAATACCGGCAATTAAAAAACGTTTACCAGCTAAAAGTCCTTGTGACATCTTATTCTCACTCGAAAAATTTTCACCACATGATGCCAATAATCAGCGCATTGCGGAATTGCATAATCCATCTTTTTTACAATCTTGCATAAAAAAATCGCCTTCAAGAGAAGACGATTGATATTTTATCTTACTTTGGACTTAGTCATCACCGCGAAGCAGACTGAGTAAACGCAAGAATGAATAATACATCCACACCAATGTTGCCAATAATGCGATGGCACAGATCCATTCAAATGCTTTTGGTGCACGTTGTGCAGCTGCATTTTCAATCAAGTCAAAGTCCAAGATCAGATTTAATGAAGCAATCACCGCAACAAAGGCAGCAAAGCCAATACCTAACCAGTTACTTTCAAAGATGTAAGGAATGCTTGAACCAAATGCTAAACGCAAAATGATCTGTACTACAAATACTAGGGCAATTGCAATCGAAGCTGAAATCACAACTGCTTTAAACTTTTCAGTGGCACGAATCACTTGGAATTTATATAAGGCAAATAAAACCAATGTGGTCACGAAAGTCGCAAGCAATGCTTGTAAAGGAACACCCGGATACTTCAACTGGAAAATAAACGATACGCCACCTAAAAATGCCCCTTGAAATAGGGCATAAGGAATCGCTAAAGCAGGTGCGGTATTGCTTTTAAATGTGGTAATCAACGCAAGGATTAGACCACCTACTGCTCCAATAATCGTAGCAGCATAGGCAATCGAAAGATTCGCTGTCATCGCACAGTAGAAAAATAAGCCCATGCCTAAAACGGCAGCAATCACGGTTAAAAGTACAGATTTTTGAATCGCACCTTGAATGGTCATTGGCTCAGCCAAATCTTGATAGGTTTCCACCCGCGTTAAAATAGGGTTGGTACTTTGCATGTATGCTCTCTTTTTATAGTTTGCAATTAAAAGCCGAGTTTAAGCGATTTTTTGATCAAGCCCAAACTTTTTTAACGTATTAAAAAAGGAGCCTAAGCTCCTTTTATGTATTACGCAATAATCGATTACTTATCGTTATTCATAATAAAAAAGTATTCGCGGTAGTATTTCAATTCTGCAATCGAATCACGGATATCATCCATCGCCAAGTGTGATGCATTTTTCTTTAAACCGCTCATAATTTCAGGTCTCCAGCGTTTCGCTAACTCTTTCACTGAAGAGACATCTAAATTACGATAATGGAAGAATTGTTCCAATTCAGGCATCAAACGATGCAAGAAACGACGATCTTGGCAAATCGAATTACCACACATTGGTGATGATTTTGGACTCACCCATTTCTTTAAGAACTCAAGCGTTTGCTGTTCTGCATCTTGAGCCTTTAACTTACTGCGGCGTACTCGCTCAATCAAACCCGACTGGCCATGTTGTTTGGTATTCCACTCATCCATCGCATTTAGAATCAAATCAGATTGATGTACCGCTAAAACAGGTCCCTCAGCCAAGATATTCAAATGGTCATCTGTAATAATTGTTGCAATTTCAATAATCTTGTCGTTATCAGTATCTAGACCTGTCATTTCCAGATCGATCCAAATTAATCGTGTATCAGGGGTGCTACTCATGGATGGCGATTCTAAAGTGCTTAAAAACATCAATAGTAGCAAATTAATTACATCTTGGCTGTAATTCTATAGTGGCTTCGTGCTATTTTTGCGGTCTTCAAAGTGTGGATTTTTTGGGATATGAATGGCTTTAATTCGTAAGCGTCGTTTAACCGAACAACAGCAGCGTCGTATTGAGAAACAGCATAAATCACGTCAAGACGACATTGATACATCGCAAGATCTGGATGGACTGGTTGTTCAGCATTATGGTCGTCAACTCGAAGTACAAGCTTTATCTGTGCCTGAACAGCACCCTGAAAAACCACAAGTCGCTGAAGGTGAGCCAGAACCGTTCTGGAAACCGATCGAACTCGACAGCGTTTGGCGTTGTCATACCCGTACTAACCTAGAACTGTTGGTGACTGGCGATCGCGTTAAATGGCAGGCCGATCCGATTACAGGTTTAGGCATTATCACCGCGATTTATCCAAGACAATCGTTGTTAACTCGCCCCGATCGTTATCACAAAGTGAAACCCGTCGCAGCCAATATCAGTTTGATTGTGATTGTATTTGCACCTTTACCAGAACCAGCACCCACACTGATTGACCGCTATCTAGTGGCCTGTGCCGATGCCAATATTCCAGCATTACTGGTGCTGAATAAATCCGACTTACTTACTGAAAATGACCCGATTCTTACCTTACTGAGTGAATATGAATCATTAGGTTATGAAACCTTGATTTGTCATTCGCAAGGTGACTTATCTGTGCTTTCAAATCGCATTGATAATGAAACAGTGGCCTTCGTTGGACAATCAGGTGTCGGCAAAAGTTCATTAATCAATACCATCGTTCCCGATGCTGCCCAGAAGACCAATGTCATTTCTGAGAACTCGGCACTGGGGCAACACACCACAACATCAACACGTTTGATTAAATTTGGAACAAACGGTGCGTTGATTGATTCTCCTGGAATCCGTGAATTTGGGCTGTGGCATCTTAGTTTAGAAAAGGTTCGTATCGGTTTTCCTGAGATCGAAGCTCATCTTGGACTGTGTCAGTTCCGCAACTGTACCCACACCCATGAGAAAAATTGTGCGCTGAAACAAGCGGTTGATGCAGGTGAAATTTTACCACGCCGTCTCGATAGTTATTTACGCTTACTCGATGAAATTCAGGAAGCACAGCAAAAAAGTTAATTTTCTTCGCTGCTTGCCCTTGAACTAAAGATTTTGATCACCATTGAGATAAGTTATACTCAGGGTCAATTTTGATTTTAACTTTAGGTGACTTGTGGAACGCTGGTTAGAGTTTATGGGGAATCACCCCTTCTTATTTGGTGCGCTCGGCGTGTTAATCGTGTTGTTCTTTGTTTTAGAAGGACAACGCAATGGTCGTAAAATTTCACCACAATCTCTAGGTATTTTGGTCAAGGCTAAAAATGCCATTTTGATCGACTTACGTGATGGAAAAGATTTCCGTGATGGTCACATCAGCGGTAGCCGTAACATTCCATACAGCCAGATTACAAGTCATGTCGATGAATTAAAAGCAAGTGATCGTCCACTGGTCTTCATTTGTAACTTAGGTCAGGTTGCAGGCTCTGCATTGCAAAAAGTTGGTCATGCCGACAGCTACCGTTTAGACGGTGGTATTAGCAATTGGAAAGCTCAAGGCTTACCTTTAGTGAAAAGCAAAACCAAAGCTTAAGGAGAGATAAAATGACTACTCAAAACGTCACTATTTATTCAACGCTTTCTTGCCCATATTGCGTACGCGCAAAACAATTACTTGAGCGCAAAGGCGTTGCTTATAAAGAAATTAATCTTTCCAATGAAGCACCAGAAGTTCGTATTGAGTTAATGCAACGTACCAATCACCGTACTGTGCCGCAAATTTTTATCAAAGACCAATTCATTGGCGGTTTTGATCAACTTTATGCTTTAGAGCGTGAAGGCAAACTCGACCAATTATTAGCTTAACAACATCTAAATCCAAGATTTAAGGAAAAACAATGAGCGAAGAACAAGTTCAACCACAACTCGCGTTAGAACGTATCTATACAAAAGACATCTCTTTTGAAGTTCCTGGTGCGCAAGTATTTACTAAGCAATGGCAACCAGAGTTGAACATCAATTTATCTTCTGCTGCAGAAAAAATTGATGCTACACACTATGAAGTGTCTTTAAAAGTTGTGGTTCAAGCAAACAACGAAAATGAAACTGCGTTCATCGTTGATGTAACTCAATCAGGTATCTTCTTGGTTGATGGTGTAGAAGAAGATCGCCTTCCATACATCTTAGGCGCTTACTGCCCAAATATCCTGTTCCCGTTCTTACGTGAAGCAGTGAATGATTTAGTGACTAAAGGTAGCTTCCCGCAATTGCTGCTTACACCAATCAACTTTGATGCTGAGTTTGAAGCAAACATGCAACGCCTACAAGCGGATGCAGATGCGCAAGGTCAAGCATAAGCTTTACTCGTGAAGCAAAAAAGCCACAGCAATTGCTGTGGCTTTTTTATGATAATAAAAAGATTTAAATAAAACGAGAATAAACCATGACCACAGCACTTTATTCACTTTGCCAACAGGTTTTTCCTGAGCTTGTGCAAGTTCCCTATCCCATTCATACACAAGATTTTTATCAATTTATCAATTGGGTCAATACTTTACACTCCAACATTCAATACGTTGAGTTAAAAGAATATTATGACAATGACACCAACAAGTGTTATCAACTACAGCAAACCCAAGTGGATATTGAGCAACTGAATAACCGTATTGAAGTAGAAGTCGAACAACTGTTTGCTGAATATGCAGATAGCACACCAGAACAGCAGAATGAAACTGATTTTGCTGAACACATCTATTCGATTTTATTTGACAATATCTATGCGGTTGCAGAACAACATGGTCTGGCCTTGTTATTGATCTCGAATGAAAATCCTTATTGGATGCTAGTGCCTGATCAACCAGAACAGATTAAACAGCTGATTGAAGCATTTAATACAACGTTTTTCGATGTTGAGCTCTATCACTATGTTTAATATTGAGTAGCCTTATTCCACAATGGTTCTAAAGGTCAAATTCACCCGTGCCCTACTGACTTTTTTGGTTGGTGGTAAGCGATGCAGCCAAAAGGTCTGCGTGGTGTCTTTCATCACCAATAAACTACCATGCTCTAAATACAGTTCGACTTTTTCTTTACTTTGTTTATGTTTGAATGCAAATTTTCGCTCTGCACCAAAACTAAATGAGGCAATCGCACCATCTTTTTTTAAATCCGTTTCACCATCACTATGCCAAGCCATCCCCTCTTCGCCATTATGATAAAGATTCAACAAGCAAGAGTTGAATGTCTCCCCCGTTAAATTTTCGGCCAGTTGTTTTAACTCCAGTAATTCCTGCGTCCAAGGCAAGGCATATTTATTCATATTGGAATAGGTATATTCAAAGCGTCGATCTCCATACCACGCCACTTTACGTTTAGTCGTCAATAACTTTCCAAAGATCAGTGCCCGATCATTTTCCCATGCAATGGTCTGCATCAACTGATCAAAATAATGATCAGCTTCAGCCGTTGGTACGACCTTACCATAGTACTGTACTGTGCCATCATAAGGTAAATGATTCTGCTTTGGATCAGCTTCAATATCAAATAGTTGCATCTTTCCACTTCTTATAAGCTTGCCGCATACAATGTCCACAAGGTCGATAGCCTTGTGCTATCGCTTCATCTTCATTCAAGAAAAATACCCGATTGTTTTTCAGCATGCGCTTTCCTGAGGTACAGGTCAATCTGCCATAAATTTTAAGCTGTGCGTTTCCTGCAAACGAAATTTCCTGCTGTTTTAATTTCAGATGTAACTCTGTCTGTGTTAATTCTAGATGTCGCCACATCTGATTAACTTACCGCATCATGGAAAATGATGCCTAAGCTATAACGTTCACCATGATGAATTGGGCTGACCCCATGCTTCATATTGACCCGATAATAGCCTTGACTGCCTTTTTCAGGCTTAAATTGGGTGGTGAAAATCAACATATCACCTTGCTGTGGTTGCATCACCATGGCCTTAGATTGCGCTCTAGGAGTTTGTTGGGTAAAAACTAATTCTCCACCACTAAAATCCACATTCGGCTGACTCAATACAATCACTAGCTGTATCGGGAAATACACCTCACCATATAAGTCCTGATGAAGCGTATTAAAGCCACCCTGTCCATATTTCAGAATCAGGGGGGTTGCCAGCGTTTGTCCATGTTGTTGGCATTGCAGTAAAAATTCAGCATGGGAGGATGGAAAGGAGTGCTCTAACTTCAGCACCCGAAACCATGCATTGGCAATTGGGGCCAAATAGGGATAAAGCTCATGCCGTATTCGCTCAATCAGATTCGGTAAAGGGTAAGTAAAATATTTATATTCACCTTGACCAAAGCGATAACGTTGCATCTCTACGGTTTTACGATACAACTCGGTTTGTGAATATGCCTGTTGCAGCATTTCACACTGCTCTGTCGATAAAACCTGCTCAATCAGGGCAAAGCCCTGTTGGTGCATTTGCTCAGTGATGACCTCCCAATCCGCAGCTTGAATCTTATCAATCATGGTTTGGATTTGTGTCAATTCAGATGGCTGCATGGGTTTGTACACCTTCCCAACCAATCAATGCTGTTTTACGCAGTGTTCCCCATTCATAACCACCAAAAGCACCAGTGGACTGAATTACACGATGACAGGGAATCAAAAATGCCACAGGGTTACTGCCTATAGCAGTACCAACAGCTCGTGCAGCTTTGGGATGTTCAATTGCCTTGGCCAACTCGCCATAGGTAGAGAGTTGCCCCATAGGAATTTTGAGCAGACTTTGCCATACTTTGAGCTGAAACTCAGTACCTTTTAAATGCAGTTTTATCTCTGCCAGTTGAGGTTGATCCTTTTGAAATAAGGCTAAAGCACTTTGTTGAAATGCATCAATCTGTTCAACAATCACGGCCTGAGGAAATTGCGCTGTTAACTGCTGCAAAGCATCAGCCCGATTGTCCACAAAACTTAGAGCACAAATGCCTTTATGTGTGGATGCAATCAGTACTTCACCAAACAATGTCTCTGCGAATTGATAGTGAATCGTCAGGCTTTGTCCGCCATTTTTATATTCGGCTGGGGTCATCCCTTCGATTTGAATAAACAAATCATGCAATCGACTGGTACTGGATAGTCCTGTGGCAAAGGTTGCATCAAAAATACTGCCCTGCTCTTGTTTTAAAATCTTCTTGGCATGTTCAACACTAATATATTGCAAAAATTTTTTCGGACTGGTACCGACCCACTCGGTAAATAGACGCTGAAAATGTGCTGGGCTTAAATGAATATGTGCAGCGACTTCATCCAGTTGTGGCTGTTGCTGAAAGTTCTGCTGAATATAGTCAATCGCTTGAGCAATACGCTCATAATTACGTTGTTGTGAGGACATATCATCACCTCTCATCATTCATGTTTTCACTGTAGCAACTTTGCCATTCAGTGAAAATCTGAATCATGCTCAGTCTCAGCTTTATGTTCTACCTGCCTAATTCTCAATAAAAAAGCCGCACTCTTTCAGTACAGCTCTATTATTTCGATGACCCATCTTTATATATTAATGAGTGTAATACTTATGCCCTTGATCTCGTAATTCAGCAATCTTCTTACCTTGCTTCTTAGCGTCCTCCAACTTACCTGCTTGCACTAAGAGTTTGGCTTTATCAATTTCCACCACAATCTGGTCAAATAAAGACGTTGAGCTTGATACTTTGTCCGTCGTATTCGGTGCCAGTTTATACTGCTTTGAATGCACGGCGGCTGCGCGCATGTTATCCAGCGCAGCTGTAGCATCCTGTGGATTTGCAGCTTGGTTAAACGCTTTATAATTCTTTCCCAGCGTTTTCATATCATCTTCTAATCCAGCAGCCATGGTTGTATGGCTGAATGCAAAAGCAGAGAACAAGACAACAGTGGCTAAAGTTTTTTTAATCATTAGGATATCCTATCAAAAACTGTGGCTATGCTTTATTTGTGTAGGCAAAACATGGTGCATTGGCTTCAAAGCAACAATGATAATTGCTGATTTAGCATACATAAAAAAATGCAACGAAATCGTTGCATTTTGATAAAAAAATCGCGTTCAGGTTTTATAAGCGACGGCGTAACGCATCCGCAATCGACTCAACCAATTGCTGGGAAATCTCTTGTTTTGATGCCTTTTCCAACTCACGCTTTTTCATGTGGTAAGACTGGGCAAAAAACACGGTCATGGCATTTTCATCTGAGGCAAAACCGATATCTGGACGTGACACATCATTACAGGCAATCATGTCTAATTTTTTTGCCACCAGTTTGCCTGCTGCATATTCCTCGACATTTTGAGTTTCAGCTGCAAAGCCCACCATAAATGGACGCTCTTCTTGCTGCGCAATGGTCGCTACAATATCTGGATTTTTTACCAACGCGACAGCAAGCTCATCACCAGCTTTCTTAATTTTATGTTCTGCTACTTGTGCGACACGATAATCAGCCACTGCTGCGGTTGCGATAAAGATGTCACAGCCTTCTTTAAGCTGGTTCATACTGACATCAAGCATCTGCATCGCTGAACTGACATTGACACGTTGCACACCGTTCGGTGTATCCAAACTGACAGGCCCAGCCACCAAAGTCACTTTTGCCCCTGCTGCATAACAAGCTGCTGCCAAGGCAAAGCCCATTTTTCCAGTACTGTGGTTTGAAATATAACGTACAGGATCAATTGCTTCACGCGTCGGCCCAGCCGTAATAGTGACACGCTTACCCGCCAACAGACCAAATTTTTCAGCCAATGCACGTTGCGCTTTATGGAAATAGGCTGCAACTTGACGCGCTAAATCTTCAGGCTCAGGCATACGACCTAGACCAACATCACCACAGGCTTGCTCGCCCGCATCTGGCATGATCACATGCACACCATCTTCGACCAGCGTTTGCAGATTACGTTGCGTGGCTTTCGCTGCCCACATTTGCTGATTCATGGCTGGTGCAACCCATACAGGCGCTTTGGTAGCTAGATATAACGTACTGAGCAGATCATCCGCCAAGCCATTGGCAAATTTTGCAATGCTGTCACAGCTAGCAGGGGCAACCAGAACCAAGTCGGCCCAACGTGCCAATTCGATATGTCCCATGCCTGCTTCGGCTTCAGGATCAAGCAATTCGGTATGCACAGGATTGCCTGAAAGTGCTTGAAAAGTAAGTGGGGTAATAAATGCTTGTGCGCCATGGGTCATGACCACACGAACATCAAAACCGAAATCTTTTAAACGGCGCACCAAGATGGCACTTTTATAGGCAGCAATGCCACCTGTAACCGCTAATATAATGTTTTTATGGGGAATAACACTCAGATCGAAGCTCACAAACAGGATACCTTACTGTTGCAGTGGCGCTCACAATAGCATTAAATAAATGGATACCCAAGTAGCAGCATCAACATTTCAGTGCGGATCGCGATCGAGAATAGTGTTGAAATGCCCTCGTATAAAAGGAAAAGACGCACGATTGTTTTTTCGAGCTAAAACAATAATCACAATAAAATCAAAGGGAAATTAAGCATTGAATCAATCTATCAAAACCTGGCCTGAACAAGAACGTCCAAGAGAACGACTTTTATCCCAAGGCGCACAAAGCTTATCTGATGCAGAACTGCTGGCGATTTTTCTGCGTTCAGGCTCTAAACAACACTCTGCAGTGGAATTGGCGCGTATTTTGATTAAACATTTTGGCGGACTTAATTTGATATTTGATGCCAATTTTGAAGATTTATCACAATTTAATGGTATTGCTTCAACCAAATATGCACAGCTGATGGCTGTAAAGGAGCTTGGGCGACGTTATCTGAATAATCATTTCCAGCAACAGCGGCTTTGTCTGGATACTTCGACACTGGTGCTCGACTATTTACGTTATGAACTGCAAGGTGAAAAACAGGAAGTTTTTGCGGTGCTGTGCTTAGATGCCGAACTCAGAAAATTGCATTTTAAAAAGCTGTTCTTCGGTTCCCATCATTCCTGCACAGTTTCACTAAATCAAACCCTACGCTATGCCCTGCAACAACAAGCCTGTCAAATCGTGGTGGCACATAATCATCCCTATGGCACTGCCCAACCATCGACTGAAGATATTTATCTGACTCAACAGCTCAAACAAGCCTGCAAGATGCTGGAAATTCACTTGATCGACCATTTTATTATTTCGCCAGAAGGCTATTTTTCATTTTCTGAACAACTACTACTCAACCCTATTAAAACCAAGCAATCTGGTCTTGACAAAGCTTAAATCAAACAGGAACATCAAGACATAAAATTAATGATTCAAATAACATGATTGTCCGTGACCAGCCGAGTATTTTTAAAGTTCTATTCTCATGGCGGGGGACGATTTTACCTAAAATTTTGCCCTCTCTCGGTTTCGTGATGCTGATCTCTGCCATCATTGGTGGAGTCGAGTATGTCAATCTATATCGTTTCCCGGAAATCCCATTAGTCGGCTTCACGTTGATTGGTGTAGTGCTGTCCATTTTCTTGGGATTTAAGAATACTGCTTGTTATGACCGCTGGTGGGAAGCGCGTAAACTCTGGGGCGTGTTGATTGCCACGGCGCGCCATTTTGACCGTGATTGTCGTGTCCTAACACAGGCACGTCGTGAACGTATCATTCAAAATGTAATTGTATTTGCCAACGTACTGCGTGACCGTCTACGCCATCAAACTGCCAATCCAACCGAGCTGACTGAAACCAGTGGTCTGAGCCAACAAGCCTTAACCCAACTTTATCAACAACATAATGCCCCACAGTACACTTTGAGTCTGATTCAATGGGAACTTTTACAAGCCATGAAAGAAGGCGAAATCTCGGATATTATTTATACCCAGATGAACCGCCACGTTGCAGCGTTAAGTGAAATGCAAACTGGCTGCGATCGGATCGCGAATACCCCAATTCCATTTGCCTATTCAGTTTTGCTGAATCGTACCGTGTATTTCTTCTGCTTTATGCTGCCATTCAGTCTTGGCTCTTTATTGGGCTTGGTGACACCATTATTGGTCGGTATTTTGGCTTATACCTTCTTGGGTTTGGATGCTTTAAGTACTGAAATTGAGGAACCTTTTGGCACACAAAGCAATGATTTACCGCTGGATGCGATGGTCCGTTCAATTGAAATTGAATTACTTGGAACTTTAGGTCGCCCAACCCCACCGCCGATTCAGGCGCATGACCATAACTTACTCTAATGACAATGCCCTCCAATGAGGGCATTTTTATGTAGCTTAACATCAGTTAAATAAATTGTGACTGAACAATAGACTTAAAGCGTTCAGTAAACTGTCCATTCCAATAGGGATAATAAGGATAGGGCGGATAGATCGCACTAACCTGATTTAAACGTTCGATCTGTTCAGTCGACAGTTGAATATCCTTAGCAACAAGATTGTCTTGCAGTTGAGTTTGATTACGCGCACCAATCAATACACTAGATACCGTTGGGCGCTGTAATAACCAATTTAAGGCAATTTGCGGAATCGTGTAGCCAGTTTCTGCTGCAATCTGTTTTAACACCTCAATCACAGCATAGAGATGTGCCTCGTTGACTGGTGGTGCAAATTGCGCTGTATCATGTAAGCGACTTTGTGCTGGAATCGGATTCTCCCGATCAAATTTACCCGTCAATCTGCCCCAACCTAGAGGGCTCCATACCACCGCACCAATTTGCTGGTCATCATTTAAGGGCATCAGCTCCCATTCATAATCACGACCGATCAATGAGTAATAGACCTGATTGACCACAAACTTTTCATAGCCATATTGCTCAGCAATCGCCTGCGCCTTCATCAGTTGCCAACCTGAAAAATTTGAAGCACCGATGTAACGTACCTTGCCACTACGGACTAGTTCATCAAGTGTTTTCATTAACTGAGGCAATGCAGTAAAACTATCAAACTGATGCAGCTGTAATACATCAATATAATCCGTTCCCAGTCGAGTTAAGGACTGTTCAACTGCGGACAATAAATAATGTCGGCTAAATCCCGCATCATTTAGATGCTCTGAACTACGAATCCCGATTTTGGTCGAAATAATAGTATGCTGCCGTTCTGATGCAAGTGCCTTACCGAGCATTCGTTCAGACTCGCCATCTGAATACACATCGGCCGTATCAAAGTAATTAATACCCGCATCTAAACCAGCGCGAATCATCTGATTGGCTTCAGTCTGACTTGCTTGTCCCCAAGCAGCAAAGATTTGTCCCTGCCCACCTAAGGTCCCTGCACCAAATCCCAACTCTGAAACCTTTAAACCCGAGTTTCCTAAAAAATGATATTTCATGGTCTGTCTCTTCAACCTGTGATTGCTTAAATACAAAAATAGCGCTAGGGATTTATTGGAAAAACCATGATAATCAAGAAATACTTTTCTGATTTTATTGATAATGAATACAGAAGATTTCCAGTTTTTTATTCGTGTTGCAGACTTGGGCTCGATCAGCAAAGCAGCACTGGATGCCAATATTTCGGTGTCGGTGGCCAGTCAGAAATTGCAGCGCTTAGAACAAAACCTACAATTGCGCTTATTTCATCGCACCACACGGAAACTGACATTAACCGATGAAGGTCGTGTTTTGCTTGAACATGGTCGACATTGGATTGCTGATTTTATTCACTTGCAAGAATCATTAAAGATTAAAGATCAGCCGCTTACAGGTACACTTCGGATTACGACCTCCGCAACCTTTGGCACAAAAGTTTTGATGCCTGTTATTGCCGAGTTTGCGCTATTGCATCCTGAACTGAAAATTCATTTAGATCTGAATGATCAGAACATCGATCTTATTCAGCAAGGTATGGACTTGGCGATTCGCATTGGTCAGTTAAAAAGTTCCAGCTTGGTCGCCAAACGACTTAGCAGTAATCCACGTTTACTCTGTGCCTCTCCCAACTATCTGGACAAATATGGTCAGCCTCAGTGTGTAGCCGAACTCAAACAGCATCGTTGTATTTTGCAACAGCATGGTCAGGGTCTGACCGATCACTGGCACTTGGTCAATGCAGAAGGCCAAGTTGAACAGGTTCATGTCGAGGGATATTTTGCGACCAACTCAGGTGAAGGTGTTCGACAAGCAGCTTTAGCTGGTCTTGGCATTTCCAATCATTCAATCTGGCATGTGGCTGAGGATCTTGCTTCAGGAAAATTAGTACCCGTCCTACCCGACTATCCTGTAGAAACAACGGCAATTTATGCGGTGTTCCCACATCGGCAGCTGATCGCGCCCAAAGTGCAGCGTTTTTTAGATTATTTAATCGATTACTTCCAGCATCACAATCACTGGCGATTCGAAAACTAAGTTTATTCAAAGTCCCGCAAAAGCATGAAACATCCATTGCACGCCCCATATAAGCAGAATGAAAAAAACAAGGATGAGGCAAAGTTCTAATTTTTTCATATCACGGGGGATTTAAAGCATTCCCAAATCCCTTTCTGCCCCTCTTTAAGGCGTGGAGTCTGTCCCAATTTAATCCACGGCATATTCTCGCCATGAAAATCACTGCCGATCGAAACAGCTAAATCAAACTGTTGAATCATCCGATCCACCATTTGGCGTGTCGAAGCAGGTTCGATACTCGGTGGCAATTCCACCGCATCACCACCTGATTCAGCAAAGAGTTCAATCAAATAACGGATATTGGTGGCAGACAGGTCATAACGGGTCGGATGTGCAAGCACGGCGAAACCCTGACTGGCATGAATCACATCAATGGTTTCTTTTAAACCCATCCCCTCAAATTTCACAAAGGCTTTTTTACCTTCTTTCAGAAAACGATCAAAAGCCTGCTGTGGGCGACTGACAATATTCTTTTCGACTAAGGCTTTGGCAATATGGGTTCGAGTGACACGATCTGCCTCCCCATCCACTTGGGCAATCACATCAGGATAGATATCAAAATCGATACATTTTTCTAAGAGCTGACAAATCACTTTTGCCCGTTCAGCACGGACTTTTTTTTGTTGTTCCAGCATCGCTTTGATCGGTGCTTCATCTTGCATATTCAAGGCAACGATATGTACCCCATAACTCTTCTTGGTATTTGGTCGAGACCATTGACTAGAAATTTCCACGCCAGAAATGATTTCAATATCATGTGCTTGTGCATAGTTCTGGGCACGCCCCAAGCCATCCATAGTGTCATGATCTGTAACGGCAAGGGTATGTATTTTTAAATCAACAGCCGCCTGTACCAGTTGCTCAGGAGAGAAGGTACCATCGGAAATGAGCGTATGTGTGTGTAAATCGACACCGAACATGGTTTGTATTATGCTATCTGACCTATTTCATCATCGTACTGTAACATGAAAGCGTTGCTCGACTATCTTCCAATTATTATCTTCTTTTATTTCTATAAAACTACTGATCCTAAAGATAGTCATCATCCATTGCTACAGTTGGTGGGTAGCTCTGGAAATCTCGATCAAAATCATATTCTTGTTGCAACATGTGCGCTACTCATTTCGACTTTGGTGGTTTATGGCTGCCTGTTCTTTTTCCAAAAATTCAAATTGGAAAAAATGCAGTGGTTCATTGTTTTAATGTCGGTGATTTTTGGTGGAATTACCCTGATCTTTAGTGATGTGACCTATATTAAAATGAAGGCCATCATTATCAATATCGGTATCGGATTAGGCTTTCTGGTTACGCCGCTATTTAATAAAGAACGGACACCAATTATCAAAAAACTTTTAGGTTCATTACTTGAACTCAGCCCTAAAGGTTGGCTCAAATTAAACTGGGCGTGGTGTGGTCAATTCTTTTTACTCGCGGCTTTGCATTTCTTCTTTGGTTTTGTCTACATGCAAGGAAAATATTGGGGCGAATTCACTGCTTTTGGCGATATTATCGTTTCTATCAGTTACCTAGCTGCTATACTGTTTTTCTTAAGAAAGCATTTTAAAACCACTGAATAGATTTTAAATCATCGAGCTACTGCCATGCCATATTTTGTGCTGACTTGTACTGATCGCGAAGGTACTTTGGAAAAACGTTTAGCCACCCGCCCACAACATATTGAACGTCTACAAAAGTTAGATGATGAAGGACGTTTAATTGCGGCAGGTGCACATCCGAAAGATCCAAATGATCCACAAGCTGGTTTTTTTGGCAGTACCATGATAGTCGAGTTTGATAGTCGTGAATCCTTAGATGCTTGGATTCAGGAAGAGCCATTTTTAAAAGAAGGGATTTACTCAAACATTGATGTAAAACCTTTCAACAAAGCTTTTCCAAAAGGGTAAATCATGCAAGTTGTCGTAAAAAGCGTATTGGCTTTATGTTTATTTAGTTCTACTGCATGGGCAGTTGAGCCAGCAACACCTGCGGCTCCAGCAGCCAACACAGTACCAGCTCAACCCAATGCCACAGCCACTGCGCCAGCCAATGCAACTACGGTGGTTGCCAAGCCGCTGACTGCTGAACAAATTGCCAAAGCTAAACAGCAGCAAGATGCCAAAGTCAAAGCCATGATCCAAGATCAAGCTAGCCGCTTAAAACAACTTGAACATGCTAATTTAGAAGCACTGTCTCAAAATCAAGAATTGCAGCTAAAAAATGACAACCTCACCGTACAGGTTCAGGTGTTACAAAGTGAACGCAGCGCACAAATGTTTTTATACGGTGCGATGACCATTGCTGTGGGTGTGATTCTGGGTTTCTTGATTGCCAGTTATATTCATACTAAACGTCGCCGTCAGTGGTAAATCCCAACATTTTATTTATGTCTCAATCTGCAAAATTACAAACAGCCGAATTAGACTGGGAACTGGTCGATGGTATCGAAGTTCCCATTTCTAAACAGTTTGGCGATGTCTACTTTTCCAAAGATAACGGTTTGCTTGAAACACGCCATGTGTTTTTAAATGGTAATGACCTAACTGAACGCCTATCCGAACTAAAAGATTTTCAATACTTTTGTGTTGGCGAAACAGGTTTTGGTACGGGCTTAAACATTCTAACACTATGGCAACTTTGGCAGCAGGTTCGTCCAAATAATCACAGTCACTTACATGCCATCAGTGTTGAAAAATTCCCACTGAATAAAGCGGATCTAATCCGTGCACTGAATGTTTGGCCTGAACTTAAGCCACTTGCAGAACAGCTGATTCAACAATATCCCCTGCCCATCGCAGGCTGCCATCGCTTAAGTTTTCCTGAAGAACGTTTTAGTATTGATTTATGGTTGGGCGATGCACAGGATATTTTCCCAAGCATTCCTAAAACCCAAGCCGTGAATGCATGGTTTCTCGATGGTTTCGCTCCTTCATGCAATCCAGATATGTGGCAAGAGAACGTGCTCAATCACATGGTGCGTTTATCTGACTTTGGAACGACATTTGCGTCCTTTAGTGTTGCTGGTGTGCTCAAACGTGGACTGAAGCAACATGGTGTGCAAATTAGTCGTCCACGTGGTTTTGGTCATAAACGTGAAATGTTGAAAGCTATTTGGTCGGATCCATCACAATCGCTAACCGACTCTACTGATGCAGCACCAGAAATTAAAGTTCAATCTGAACTAGCACCAACGGCTTCCAATTCAAGACCTCGTCAAATTGCCATCATTGGCGCTGGAATCGCGGGTTTAAGCACAGCATGGGCATTTGCTCAACGTGGTCATCAAGTCACGATCTACGAGCAAAATGAGCCTCTCTCAGGGGCATCAGGCAATCCCCTTGCTCTACTCAATCCCAAGTTGTGTCCAATTGAACAAGCACATGAACACTTGATGACCTTGAGCTGGCAACATGCATTAAATTTTTATCCTAAATTCAATGCATTTAGACCCATTCAAGTCCAGCAAATGGCTTTAAAAAATGCGGATGAATTGCTCAGCTTAGCGGATCAGTATCCTGCAGCGGTGTTATCTGTACAAGATCAGCAAGATGTAACACCTAAAACAAACCATTCAAGCTTGACGCTACATCAGGCTGGTGCTGTTTCTCCACAGCAACTGCGTGATGAAATTTTGCAGCATCCGAATATCAAAATCGAAAAGGCAAAAATTTCTCACTTAAATGCTAGTGAAAATCAGACTGAGCTTTGGCAAGAACAACAGCTCATCGCTATAGCTGATCATGTCATCGTCTGTTGTGCCAAGCAAAGTGCTGCACTGTTCGATAACTATCCTGTGTTAAAACCAATTCGTGGACAAGTCAGCTGGGTTGAGAATCGCGAGCAAGCTTTAGCGCTAGATCAAGCTTATAGTTATGGCGGGTATTGTATGCAATTGGATGCCGCTCAATTGATTCTAGGCGCATCCTTTTATCCAAACCGAGATGATGTTGAGGTTTTGACAGAAGACCATGTGCATAACTACGAACTTATCCACAGTGTCTTCCCTGAATATGCGCAACAGCTGCCATCCACTGAAATATGGCAAGGTCGTGCTTCGGTACGTGCACAGAGTTTAGATTACTTTCCTCTAGTTGGGAAAATGCAAAATCACCAACAAATCTATACTTTTGCAGGTTTAGGTTCAAAAGGATTCTTGTTTGCACCGTTGTGTAGCGAAGTATTAGCAGCTTTAGTACTCGGAGAACTTTGTCCAATTCCACAATCATTATTGGATAAGCTCAATCCACAGCGCTTTCAAAAGAAGATGAAAGCAAAGAAACCGTATTATTCAGGCTAAATATTTTTTAATTTGAATGTAGTTGGAATCTAAAATTTTGAATTTGCCAAAATACCCAAGTATTTTGGCAAATTTTTGAGTGATTTAAGCGCCTTGTTCTAAAGGTAAGCCTGCATCACGCGCTGCGCGTGTGCCACCCATTAATACAACATATTCACGAGAACCATCGAGACCGTCTAAAAGCTCAGCTGCGCGTGGTGCTTTACTACCACCACCACATAAAATATAAATCGGCTGATCCGCTGCAACTTGAGTCAAACTATCCGCAGTGATATCAGTAATTGGACGATTCACCGCCCCTTTGACATGAGCCTCTGTATACGCTTTGGTATCTCGGACATCCCAAATGACAGCGCCTTCTGGGAACTCAAATGTTGTAATTTCTTGTTTACGGATCATTGTGCACTCCTTTGATGTAAACAACACTTGGCAAATGAAGAAAACCCCCTTAGCATCTCAAATATTCTTTCCCTTTGTAAAGGTCTAACCATGCCTTCTTTTGATATTGTTTCTGAATTAGAGTTATTTGAAGTCAATCATGCTGTGCAAAACACAGAAAAAGAGATTGCGACTCGTTTTGACTTCCGTGGACAAGACGTTTCAATTGAGTTAAATGAGAAAAATAAAGAAATTAAAATCTCAACTGAAAGCGATTTCCAATGTGAGCAAGTCTATACCATGCTTGAAAATCACTTCTATAAACGTAAAATTGACGTACAAGCATTAGATCCACAAAAAGCCACAGCTTCTGGTAAGAATGTAGTACAAGTGATTAAGCTTAAAGATGGACTTGACTCAGATACCGCAAAAAAAATTAATAAAGCCATTAAAGAAAGTGGCATCAAAGCGCAATCTTCTATCCAAGGAGACAAAATCCGTGTCACCGATAAAAAGCGCGATACTTTGCAACAAGTCATGAACTTTTTACGTGAACAACAATTTGGTCTGCCACTGCAATTTAATAATTTCAAAGATTAAGCAATAGGTTCACTATGGCAAAAGATAACCGTCTTTATAAGCTGGTTAAAACCACTTCTAAATTTCCTAAAGGCATCCGTAGCACGCTCTGGAGCAAAGCTTTTGGTCGTGTGGTTCCGATGGTGGGAACAGCAAATATTCGTTATTTAGAAGTCGACAAAGACCACGTGACTGTTCGTATTGAAAACCAGCGTAATATGCAAAATCATATTAAGGGCGTTCATGCAGCAGCCATGGCTTTACTCGGTGAAACTGCGACAGGATTTTTAACAGGTCTACATGTACCAGATGATCGCATCTTGTTGATCAAATCATTGCATGTCGATTACTTAAAAGTTGCACAAGGTGGTTTAACGGCAACAGCAACATTATCAGCTGATCAACAAAAGTTTATCGCAGATAATGAAAAAGGCGAGTTATTGGTGCCAATTACAGTAACAGATGATTCAGGCAATCAACCAATCCAATGCCAAATGCTTTGGGCTTGGCTGCCAAAACGTAAAAAATAGTGTTTGAATCAAAAAAAGCCCAACTTTATGTTGGGCTTTTTTAATCTTTTATTTAAATAAATGTTTCAATCAGAGTGATCAGCTGCTGCAAATACTCCGCATCGACCTCATCAAATTGATTCAGTTCATCACTATCGACATCCAACACGCCAACACACTGACCATTTTTCATGATTGGCAAAACAATTTCCGATTTTGACGCAGAGCTACAGGCAATATGTCCTGGGAACTGATCCACATCTTGCACAACAATCACTTGCCGCTGTTGCCATGCAGTTCCACATACGCCACGACCTTTAGCAATACGAGTACAGGCAATAGGTCCCTGAAATGGGCCTAAAACCAATTCACTCTCTTTTACCAAATAAAAACCAATCCAAAACCAGCCAAACTGCTGCTTTAACGCTGCGCAGATATTGGCGAGATTGGCAATCACATCAGACTCATCCTCAACAATTGACTGAATCTGAGGAAGGATGCTTTGATATTGCTCAGCTTTATGACCTTGCTGTAAAACTAATTCTTCTGCCATGCTTATATTCCAATGAAGCGTATTGCCAAGCTACTCATGTGTTGAAGCTTACAGCGTTGCTGCAAATGCCTGTTTAATCTCTTCTGAGATTAAACGCTTCTTACCATTTACATCCACCGCTACGAAGGTAAATACTCCTTCGGTAATACGCACTGGTTCACGGGAATCATCATGGCTATTCCACACTTCGATTTGAACTTGCACCGAGCTACCGCCAACTTTCAGAATTTTGGTATAGCAACTAATTACATTGCCCACTTTGACAGGCACAAGGAACGTCATCTGATTAATCGCAATCGTTGCACAACGACCTTTACTAAAACGTTCAACATGAATCGCTCCAGCTAAATCCATCTGAGAAACAATCCAACCTCCAAAAACATCACCACTCCAATTGGTATCCGCAGGCATGGCAATGTTTTGTAAAGATAAAATCCCTTCAGGATGATTTGGGCGTTCACTCATGTTAATGTCCTTGATGTTGCTGTAATTGCTGATCTAACCATTGCTGTAATTCAGGTGCGCGTAAGGCTCCACTGATTCTCGCCAATTCCGTGGTTTTATTCATCAAGACCAAAGTTGGAATACTACGCACATTGAAGGCTGCACTTAAACGGGGATTGGCTTCTGTATCAATTTTGGCAAAAATTACATATGGATTTTGCTTGGCGACCTGAGCAAAGTGCGGTGCCATCATTTTACAGGGACCACACCATTCTGCCCATAGATCAATCAGTACAGGCAGATCTGAATTGCTAATAAAATTACTAAAGTTCTGTTCATTTAACTCAATCGGGCTTTGAGTCAACAAGGCCTGATGACATTGACCACAATTCGGCTGAACGGCTAATTTTTCTTCGGGTACACGATTTTTTGCACCACATGATGCACAGACAATAATCATCTACATCACTCCAATATGTTGATGTAAAAATTCTAATTGGGTTGTGACTGCTTTTTCAAACCAAGAACCATGATAAACATCAAAATGTTTCATTTCCCACTCATGATAGCTCACAAATGGCGCAATATTGGTCGCTGCTTCCCGACTCGATTCGATTGGAATCAGAGTGTCATGCTTTGCTGCAATAAATAAAACAGGGATATTAATTTTACGAACAAACTGGATCGGACGATAACGCATTAAATTAAAAAATACACGTGCAGGAACTTCCCCACTCCAATAATAATCAGGGTTTACAATGGAATGATAACCATAATAGCTATCTGAAGTCGGTAGGAAACACAGTCGATATTGATCTACAACAGGGAGCGTTTTAGGTACTAAGCCCATCTTAGAGCCCATATAGTCCTGACTAGAACGTTTTAGTGCTTCAGGATAGCGTTGTAAAGGATAAAGCTTAGCTGTTTCAGCACCATCCACATAAGGTACTTGTACCATCACAGCTTGAATATTTTTTAGGTCAGAAGCCAGACTTAAGGCATATCCACCACTGAGCGAAGTTCCCCATAAAATAATGCGCCGACTATCAATTAATTTACAATTGGAAGCGTATTGAATCATAGTCCTCCAATCATCAAGTTGAGGGCCTAGAGAAATCAGTTCACGTGGTTTCCCTGTACTGCCACCCCAATAGCGATAATCAAATAAAATTACTGCATAACCAGCTTGAGCAAAACGCTGTGCATATTGAACTAGTTTAAATTGACGTAGACCAGCAAAGCCATGAGCCATCACAATCACAGCAGCTTTGGTATTGGCTTTAGGAAGATAGAAATCGGCAGCGATGGTTTCATCGCCACTAGCAACATACAACGGCTCAACTGTATAGGTATGCATGCGCGCTCCATTGCGTTATCTTTTAATTATCATCACTTATTTACTATAGACATTTAAACTCAAGATCGAGCTTAATGCTATGATAGAGCATAAAATGTTTTGTTTGTTTTTGGAGTGACAAGATGACAGAGAATGTTGGTTTTGCAGGTCAAATCGGCCCTGAGCATATTGAGCAAGTGGTTGAAAAGGGATTTAAATCGATTATTAATAACCGTCCAGATCTGGAAGGTGGTGCTGAACAACCAACCAGTGCCCAAATCGAAGAATCAGCTCGAAATTCAGGTTTAGACTATGTATATCAACCTGTTGTTGCAGGGCAAATCACTGAATTAGACGTCCGTACATTTGCCAATCATTATAATGAACTGCCAAAACCAATTTTAATGTTCTGCCGTACTGGTAACCGCTCGAATAATTTATATCAGATCGCCAAGCAAATGGATTTACTGGACGATTAAATTCATTACATTTCATTACCTGATCAAAATAGTTAAACCATTTCATTTATAAGATGATGGTTCTTTTCACAAGATAAAGAACCATGCACAAACTAGCCATTATTGTTTTATGCCTTATCTCACTTTCAGCGTGTAGTTCTTTTCAAGTTCGTCCAACAGCGACAGTGAGTGTAGGGACTTCTCTATAAAAAAACAGCACCGAGGTGCTGTTTTTTTAACATTCATTACTTACATGAATTAAGAATTCCGTAAGGACTCTTATTATCAATAGAAGGTGTAAATGCCCAATCTGATTTATCAAAGTCAGTAGACACTGTTGGTAACGAAACCGTTCGATAACCATGTATAGGTGTATTCGCCAACGTTGCAGTCGCTCCTACCTGAACAGATAACCATGAAGCATATGCTTTTGGATAGCGTATTTGGAAATCAAACTTACCTTCTTTGTCTGTTGTATAGGTTGCTGTATAAGGGTTTGACTCACTAGCACCGATAAAACGTACAACATTTAAGGTTTCAAGAACATCACTACCATTTCTATCTTTTTCTCCTGTAATCGTGACATTACGATCATCATAAGGAGTTGAAAGATCATCTGTCGTCGGAACTGCACAGACTAAAGGAGGTGTTAATAATGGTGGCAAATGTTGAGTCCAGAATTTTTCTTTGGTAGTCGGATCTTGTATAACTGTCCAAGCACCGCGAGAAAACTCAACTGCTCTCACATCCATGGTGACATTTTGATTTGCTACAGGTCGACCATCTAAATCTGTCACTTGTACCGAAGCATTCCAATTGTAATACACACCTGAATTATCATCGATACCTACCTTATTTGGGTTCATTATTACAGTAATAGAACCTTGTGTTGTAGGGACATCAGCCGCAATGATATCAGCCAAATAGCTCTGGCGTCGTTCCGTCCCATTGCCATCTTTAACTAACGCCTCTACACGTAAGTCATCTGTAATAAACTGGGCTGCACTATAACCTTGGGCACGAAGATTTTCGTCCACCACGACGGTAAATTTTACCCATCCATTTTCATCACTTTCTACCGTAGAAGCACCACGAATATAAGCACCATTTTTTTGGTAATCTGGAATTGTTAATGTCACAGCTTTTCCAGATTGGCTCGAACCATTGATATCAGTAACCAATACGGATACATCAACAGCATCGCCACGTACATGTAATTTATCTTTTGATGCTTTTAGTTTCAGGTCTAGTTGTGGAGCTAATGTGGTTGGTGAATTAACAGATATTTGTGAAACTTGTTGTACTACAGCTCCCTGTTCATTTATATGAGATGCAATCAAAAGAATAGGATCTGTATTGGTACTATTGCCCTGTTTCATATCCAAAGTAAAGACAGCTTCCCCATATTGATTCGTTACAACCTGTGATGCACCTTTAATAGATGTAGCATTTCTTGGATCAACAATACTTAATGTAACCTGCTGATTTGCAACTCCACCCTGATTCACATCTAAAAGTTTCACCGTAGCAAGTGCTGTATCTCCAGCGGTACTCAATGAAATTTTATTACTATCAATAGTTAAATGGTTTGTATTAATAGGTGCTACAACCGTAAAACTTAAAGTCGTTTTTAACTCTTCACCTTTAGGGTTTTTAATTGTACCTATAACTTGTATCCCTGATGTCAACAATGCTTGCTTAGCGGCATCTGACATATTTTTAGGAATGGTGATAGAAATCGGTACTGAGCCATTTGCTGTTGTTAATACTGAATCTGCACTTAATTTTACGCCAGCATTCACAGCTGCTTGGTTTAGAGAGAGGTTAACGGGATAAGTAGTATTTGCACCTAATTCATCTTTTACAGCAACCTGAACTTGATATGTTTGGCCTATTTCTAAATCACTTTTATCTGAAGTTAAACGTAAGTTAACAGAGTCTTTAGGTATAGCAATCTGAATAGTCCCCGTTTGCTGAATACGATCACCATTATTAAGATTAGTTCCAACAACAGCAAAAGTGATGCCATTTTTGATCAGACTTGCATCATACGTACCTTCTGATACCTTAACTGTAAATTCCGCTTCACCTTTACTATTAGTCGTCAATGCAGAATCAGATAAAGATACCCTAGAACTAGTTAAACCACCAAGGGCAATAGCAAGAGGGGTATTTGCAACCACATTTCCAGCACTATCTTGGGCAATCACTTTAACCCGAACATCTCCACCCAATACAGATATAGTTTGAACATTATAAGAAAGTGCCAGTCCAGCTAAACTAGGCAAAATTACTGGGGTACGACTCACATCAATCTTACGTGTCAAGGTATAAGCAGAACCATCTTTACGAACACCGTTTACCGCTACAGTAATTCCATTCGCAATTAGGTTCGTTAATTCGGTTTGACTGTTTGCTTTCACCTTTAAACTGAAAGTGGCTTTACCATTTACTGTTGAAAGAGCAGATGCTGTAGCAAGACTAACCCCATTGCTTAAAGCCGCCTCATTTAAGCCAATTCCAACTTTTTGACCAGTTAGCACTTTTCCATCAGTACCTGTCGCATTAACAACTACATTGATTATTTGTTCAACTCCAGAATTTAAAACAACGTTTCCGGGCATATCAACAGCTAAATAATCTAGATCAATTTCTGTCTGGTCTGTAGGAGCTTTAAAATTCACTGTCGTAGCTTGTTGAGATGCATTTGATGCAGCTTGTGCTGTGATTCGCACCCCATTTGCAACTAGTTGCTTTTGTCTATCAGAGCCATTCGCTTTAAACTCATATACAAAAGTCGCATAACCAGTCTCATCCGTATTTTTAGATGCTTGACCTGTTAAACTTAAACCCAACGCTTGTAAATCTGTACTCGTTAATACTGGAAGAGCGACTGAAATATTCTCTCCTTTCAAAGCACTTCCTTTTACGCCAATTGCCTTTACTTTGACGGTAATTGTTTGATCTTTTGTATAATCAAAAGCATTATTAATCGGATCAATTGCTAAATACCCGATGGCTTCTTCCGATTTTTCCTCATCTGCTACAGCAATTTGAATATTATTTGTTAAATTATTATCTGTTTTAAATGTTGCAGTAATGCCAGCTTTAACTAAAGCAGCGACAGCAGCTTCAGTTTTTGCATTAGTCTTCAAGGTATAAGTAACGTACCCGCCTACTGCCGCACTAAAATCACGTTCAGCACTTCCATCAAATGTTACGCCATTTGAAATAGCATCATTATTCAATGTTAATGATACTTTTCCTTTTGTAGCAGCTTCACCCTTATTATTAATTCCCTTAACAGTGATCGTGACTTGATCATTTTTTGCATTAATCTTATATGAAGATGCAATTTCTAAACGCTGCAAAGCCAATTGATCCGCTGCATTTGAATCTGTCGTAATGACCGTAATCGTATCCTGAGCGAAAACATCTGAACTGTCAGAATAAATCGCTTTAAGATTAATTCCCTGTTGAGATAACGCGATTGGATAATTAGAGTTGGCTTTGATAATAAATGTTGCATAACCATTTGAATCTGTGATCGCTTCTGCTTGATCTAAGCTCACACCATAAGCATCGCTTTTATCAGTAAAAAGTAGTTTTACTTTCTTGTTTGCTAAAGCAACATCACTACTGTTTTTCGCACGAACCTTAACTGTCGTCATACCATTTTGTGCAGTAATCGGTGCATCCGCTTTAATAATTTCAAGTTTTTGTACAATTTGAGAAATATCTTTAAAGGTAATTGCAGCTTTAATCGTTTTTTGAGCTTTAAACTCATCTATCAATTTAAATTCCAAACTTTGAGATGTTGCAACCAATTTCTGGATATCATCTGGAGTTAAATCAGCATTTGCTGCAATCGTAAATGCTGCATTACCATTATTATCTGTTGTAAGCGACGAACCTGATGAAATGAAAAATTTACCCTGCATCTCTGTCGGTAAAACTAAACTCACATTTTGTCCAGCTTTAATTCCACCATTTTGATCAGTAACCTGCGCATTAATTGTCGCTGTACCCTTCGGTAGATTTAAAATAACCCCTTGCTGTACATTTAAATTATAATTACTTTGAACAGTACTGGTTTTAGTAATATTCAGTGTATAAACTTGTTTAATTGAAGTCCCATCAACAGTAGCTGTTAATAATACTTTTCCTGATGCAGCAGAAATAGTAGGAATATTAAGTTCAAATCCAGCTACACCACCATCAGCTGTTTTAACTAATGAAACTTTACTCGTGACACCTAGTTTTTCATTATCAGCTATTGATAAACGAACATCTTTATCAGCTATACCACCTTGATCTTTATTCAAAACCTGAACTGAGAATTTTACAACTGAATTATCATTGGCATTAACAATGGTTTTATCGGAAGCATCTTTTAAATCTAACACCTTAACGCTTTCAGCCACTTTAGAACTATCAGTAGAAGAGTTATTTCCAGAATTGGAACCACCTTCGTTCGTGTTATTACTTCCACTATTTCCATAATAGCCACCCCCACCTCCACCACCACAAGCAACGAGTGCAACGGAGGTAGCTAAAAGTGTAGAGTTAACCCCTAATTTTTTTAAATTAATTAAATATGTCATGGTAGTGTCCATTTTATGTAATAATTCAGCCCTAAATACTCTTACGGCTTTAGCACAAAAATTTACTAGAAATAACATATTTTATCAATCTGCAACTTTCTCTTTATCACCCTATAAAGAGAACTATTTGGCAAAAAATCTATTTTTAAATTATAAATTTTATTTAATGCCTAATTCAGTTTTTATTTTTCTCATTTTCTTTCACACAATAAAAAACACCCCCAACCGTTAGGTTGGGGGTGTTTAGATTTAAAAGCTGGCGATGACTTACTCTCACATGGCAAGTGCCACACTACCATCAGCGCTAAGAGGTTTCACTTCTGAGTTCGGGAAGGGATCAGGTGGTTCACTCTTGCTATTGTCGCCAGCAAACTGTTTTGGTTTTGGGTGGTCTTACGTTTTTTGCCACTTAGTACCGAAAGAGTTATTAACGGATTAGTTAATTGAGTCGGTATTGTAACTAGATTTCACACTAAATCAAGTTATGTATTGAATTTATCTTGAATACAACAACTGTTTGGGTGTTGTATAGTCAAGCCTCACGAGCAATTAGTATTGGTCAGCTTCACACGTCACCGTGCTTCCACACCCAACCTATCAACGTCCTAGTCTCGAACGGCTCTTTAGAGGAATAAATTCCTAGGGAAATCTTATCTTGAGGTAGGCTTCCCGCTTAGATGCTTTCAGCGGTTATCCCTTCCGAACATAGCTACCCGGCGATGCGACTGGCGTCACAACCGGTACACCAGAGGTTCGTCCACTCTGGTCCTCTCGTACTAGGAGCAGATCCTCTCAAATTTCCAGCGCCCACGGTAGATAGGGACCGAACTGTCTCACGACGTTCTAAACCCAGCTCGCGTACCTCTTTAAATGGCGAACAGCCATACCCTTGGGACCTGCTTCAGCCCCAGGATGAGATGAGCCGACATCGAGGTGCCAAACACCGCCGTCGATATGAACTCTTGGGCGGTATCAGCCTGTTATCCCCAGAGTACCTTTTATCCGTTGAGCGATGGCCCTTCCATACAGAACCACCGGATCACTAAGACCTACTTTCGTACCTGCTCGACTTGTGGGTCTCGCAGTTAAGCGCGCTTTTGCCTTTATACTCTACGCGTGATTTCCGACCACGCTGAGCGCACCTTCGTACTCCTCCGTTACTCTTTAGGAGGAGACCGCCCCAGTCAAACTACCCACCAGACATGGTCCTCGCCCCGGATTACGGGGCAGAGTTAGAACCTCAACATTACCAGGGTGGTATTTCAAGGACGGCTCCATTGGAACTAGCGTTCCAACTTCAAAGCCTCCCACCTATCCTACACAAGTAAGGTCAAAGTTCAATGTCAAGCTGCAGTAAAGGTTCACGGGGTCTTTCCGTCTAGCCGCGGGTACACTGCATCTTCACAGCGATTTCGATTTCACTGAGCCTCTGCTGGAGACAGCGCCGCCATCATTATGCCATTCGTGCAGGTCGGAACTTACCCGACAAGGAATTTCGCTACCTTAGGACCGTTATAGTTACGGCCGCCGTTTACTGGGGCTTCGATCAAGAGCTTCGCTTACGCTAACCCCATCAATTAACCTTCCAGCACCGGGCAGGCATCACACCCTATACGTCCACTTTCGTGTTTGCAGAGTGCTATGTTTTTAATAAACAGTTGCAGCGGCCTGGTTTCTGTGGCTGCCAATAGCTCAGGGAGCAAGTCCCATCACCGTCAGCAGCGTACCTTCTCCCGAAGTTACGGTACCATTTTGCCTAGTTCCTTCAGCAGAGTTCTCTCAAGCGCTTTGGTCTACTCGACCTGACCACCTGTGTCGGTTTCGGGTACGATTCCTGTGTAACTGAAGCTTAGAGACTTTTCCTGGAAGCATGGTATCAGCCACTTCACTGTACAAGTACAGCTTGCTATCAGTTCTCAGCATAGAGTACCCCGGATTTGCCTAAGATACATGCCTACAACCTTCCACCTGGACAACCAACGCCAGGCTGACTTAACCTTCTCCGTCCTCTCATCGCATTACACAGAAGTATTGGAATATTAACCAATTTCCCATCGACTACGCCTCTCGGCCTCGCCTTAGGGGTCGACTCACCCAGCCCCGATTAACGTTGGACTGGAACCCTTGGTCTTTCAGCGAACGGGTTTTTCACCCGTTTTGTCGTTACTCACGTCAGCATTCGCACTTCTGATACCTCCAGCATACTTCTCAATACACCTTCATCGGCTTACAGAACGCTCCCCTACCACTTGACTAATGTCAAATCCGCAGCTTCGGCACATAGTTTTAGCCCCGTTACATCTTCCGCGCAGGCCGACTCGACTAGTGAGCTATTACGCTTTCTTTAAAGGGTGGCTGCTTCTAAGCCAACCTCCTAGCTGTCTATGCCTTCCCACATCGTTTCCCACTTAACTATGATTTTGGGGCCTTAGCTGGCGGTCTGGATTGTTTTCCTCTTGACTACGGACGTTAGCACCCGCAGTCTGTCTCCCGGATAGTACTCATTGGTATTCGGAGTTTGCATCGGTTTGGTAAGTCGGGATGACCCCCTAGCCGAAACAGTGCTCTACCCCCAATGGTATTCGTCCGAGGCGCTACCTAAATAGCTTTCGGGGAGAACCAGCTATCACCAGGCTTGATTAGCCTTTCACCCCTATCCACAAGTCATCCCCTGGCTTTTCAACGACAGTGGGTTCGGTCCTCCAGTTAGTGTTACCCAACCTTCAACCTGCTCATGGATAGATCGCCTGGTTTCGGGTCTATACCCAGCAACTAAACGCCCTATTAAGACTCGATTTCTCTACGGCTCCCCTATGCGGTTAACCTTGCTACTGAATATAAGTCGCTGACCCATTATACAAAAGGTACGCAGTCACCGAACAAGTCGGCTCCCACTGCTTGTATGCATGCGGTTTCAGGATCTATTTCACTCCCCTCACAGGGGTTCTTTTCGCCTTTCCCTCACGGTACTGGTTCACTATCGGTCAGTCAGGAGTATTTAGCCTTGGAGGATGGTCCCCCCATATTCAGACAAGGTTTCACGTGCCTCGCCCTACTCGTCATCATTGTGTGTGCCCTTTCGTGTACGGGAATATCACCCTCTACGTTCGCACTTCCCAGAGCGTTCCACTAGAACACACACAACTTAATGGGCTGCTCCCCGTTCGCTCGCCGCTACTAAGGGAATCTCAATTGATTTCTTTTCCTAAGGGTACTGAGATGTTTCACTTCCCCTCGTTCGCTTCATAAGCCTATGTATTCAGCTTATGATACCCGCCTTATAGCGGGTGGGTTCCCCCATTCAGAAATCTCCGGATCAAAGGATATTTGCCGCCTCCCCGGAGCTTTTCGCAGGCTATCACGTCTTTCATCGCCTCTGACTGCCAAGGCATCCACCACATGCACTTAATTACTTGACTATACAACCCCAAACAGTCGTTAACACATACAAGTGAGTGTTATCGTTGCAAACTTAATTGCTACTGGTTTGTTGTCTGTGAACTTAATCACCATACAGCTTCAATCTAAATTCATATACCAAAACGCTTGATTCAGTGTTTTTGCTAGTTCTCAATTTCATTCTTTCGAATGAATTGAGTGAACAATTTATTTCAGACTCAATTTTCTAATCTGTTAATGATTAACTACCACCTCGTCGGTGAGTAGTAAACTGTGATAAATCACAGAAGTTAATAAACTAAGATCTTTCGATCTTCTTATTTATTAATTTCTATAAGCTATCTTGGAATTTAACTTTCGTTTTCTACATTACTTCGTAATGTATGGTGGAGACTAGGAGAGTCGAACTCCTGACCTCCTGCGTGCAAAGCAGGCGCTCTACCAACTAAGCTAAGTCCCCAGCTTATCATTTAATGAACGACATATCTTTCAATCTAAGCTACTGCAATCAGATTTGGTGGGTCTGACAAGACTTGAACTTGTGACCCCACGCTTATCAAGCGTGTGCTCTAACCAACTGAGCTACAGACCCTCAGATACATCTTCGAAGAACAACTTGTTGTGGATTCTTACCGATCGTCAATCTTTCGTTAAGGAGGTGATCCAGCCGCAGGTTCCCCTACGGCTACCTTGTTACGACTTCACCCCAGTCATCGGCCACACCGTGGTAAGCGTCCTCCTTGCGGTTAGACTACCTACTTCTGGTGCAACAAACTCCCATGGTGTGACGGGCGGTGTGTACAAGGCCCGGGAACGTATTCACCGCGGCATTCTGATCCGCGATTACTAGCGATTCCGACTTCATGGAGTCGAGTTGCAGACTCCAATCCGGACTACGATCGGCTTTTTGAGATTAGCATCCTATCGCTAGGTAGCAACCCTTTGTACCGACCATTGTAGCACGTGTGTAGCCCTGGTCGTAAGGGCCATGATGACTTGACGTCGTCCCCGCCTTCCTCCAGTTTGTCACTGGCAGTATCCTTAAAGTTCCCGGCTTAACCCGCTGGCAAATAAGGAAAAGGGTTGCGCTCGTTGCGGGACTTAACCCAACATCTCACGACACGAGCTGACGACAGCCATGCAGCACCTGTATGTAAGTTCCCGAAGGCACCAATCCATCTCTGGAAAGTTCTTACTATGTCAAGACCAGGTAAGGTTCTTCGCGTTGCATCGAATTAAACCACATGCTCCACCGCTTGTGCGGGCCCCCGTCAATTCATTTGAGTTTTAGTCTTGCGACCGTACTCCCCAGGCGGTCTACTTATCGCGTTAGCTGCGCCACTAAAGCCTCAAAGGCCCCAACGGCTAGTAGACATCGTTTACGGCATGGACTACCAGGGTATCTAATCCTGTTTGCTCCCCATGCTTTCGTACCTCAGCGTCAGTATTAGGCCAGATGGCTGCCTTCGCCATCGGTATTCCTCCAGATCTCTACGCATTTCACCGCTACACCTGGAATTCTACCATCCTCTCCCATACTCTAGCTTCCCAGTATCGAATGCAATTCCCAAGTTAAGCTCGGGGATTTCACATCCGACTTAAAAAGCCGCCTACGCACGCTTTACGCCCAGTAAATCCGATTAACGCTCGCACCCTCTGTATTACCGCGGCTGCTGGCACAGAGTTAGCCGGTGCTTATTCTGCGAGTAACGTCCACTCATCCTAGGTATTAACTAGAAGAGCCTCCTCCTCGCTTAAAGTGCTTTACAACCAAAAGGCCTTCTTCACACACGCGGCATGGCTGGATCAGGCTTCCGCCCATTGTCCAATATTCCCCACTGCTGCCTCCCGTAGGAGTCTGGGCCGTGTCTCAGTCCCAGTGTGGCGGATCATCCTCTCAGACCCGCTACAGATCGTCGCCTTGGTAGGCCTTTACCCCACCAACTAGCTAATCCGACTTAGGCTCATCATTTAGCGCAAGGTCCGAAGATCCCCTGCTTTCTCCCGTAGGACGTATGCGGTATTAGCATTCCTTTCGGAATGTTGTCCCCCACTAAATGGCAGATTCCTAAGCATTACTCACCCGTCCGCCGCTAGGTTAGGTAGCAAGCTACCCTTCCCCGCTCGACTTGCATGTGTTAAGCCTGCCGCCAGCGTTCAATCTGAGCCATGATCAAACTCTTCAGTTTAAAATCATTAGTAGCTTATGGCTACAAATCTTGGCTCATCAATTTTCTGACTAAAAATTCGCTCAAATAAACTTCGAGAAATTTCTACCATTCAATCAATGAAATATTTTCGATCGATCAATCAGTAAAAATCCACACAAGTTGTTCTTCTATTCTCTTAATGATCTTCTCGATGATTCGTCATCATCAAGCTAGGTCGGCTATATTACTCTAAATTTCTTCAAAGTCAACAGGTAATTTAGATATTTAGCAAACTTATTAATCAAACCAAGAATCTAACCTCTCTAGCCAAATCCTTGTTTCTCAACAAGTTTTTATCTGCATCACCGCCGATGGATGTGCATTCTACAGCATTTCAGGGCAGACACAACCCCCTTTTCAATCTTTTTTATTCGAATGCGTGTTTTTTGAACGCAACAGTTACTTTTAATGCCTTTTCTTTGTAGTTAAGAACTTTTTTTAAACAATTAAGTCCAGTAGAATATGTCTCTTGCTTCACATTTTTTGGCACTTTTGATTGAAAATACGGTTTGATAGTAAAAAAGCGCGTTCTATATTGCTTGCTGCATTATTTGCTGCGAGCCCGCTTTGCTATGCTATTTCAACTCATAACTTCTATGAGTTGGCTTTATCTATATTAAGTTACAGCAAATGGTCGAATACAAGTCGCCCAACTATTTGCGTGATCGACAATCAGGATGCTGCTAGTCAGTTTCAAGCTAACATTCGACAATTATCTTATGAGTATCAAGTTCAGGCAGTCAGTGCCAAAGATTTTTCAAAAACAGAATGTCATGTTGCCTACTTCACAACAACATCACCTCAGCAACAACAAAACTTGATTCAGGCTTACCCGTCTAAATCATTGCTTTCATTGAGTACCAACAATCCTGCTTGTGAGATTGGCAGTATTTTCTGCTTATATAATAAGAGGACCTTTTCTACGTTTAAGGTAAATTTGGATGCGTTAAGTTATTCCAAAGTACATATTGATCCTCGTGTTTTACTTTTAGCAAAGAATGCAGGGTGAACATGATGATTTCTAATTTATATCAATCAACGTCCTTGCACGCATTATTCCGCAAATCTCAGTTTGCAATCTTTGCCATTACTTTCGTAATTTGTTCTTTTACATTCGCCACAATTTCTATGTTCACCATGGAAACTTATGCGAAACAGAATTTACAACTTTTAAGTCAAACTGTTTTGGAGCGTGTTCAGCCTGCTGTCGTGTTTAAAGATAAAGGTGCGATTGATCAGATTCTGGATGACTATACCAGCGAGCATGCGATTCGCAGTATTCATGTTTATGATCCTCAACAGCAATTATTAGCTGAAAGTACTAAAAAGGTTGCACATACCTCTATCATGCAAGATTTAATGGATCGATGGTTTTTACATGATCCAATTAAATTGATGGTCGTACATCATAAGAAAAAAGTTGGCGAACTCGTATTGTATGGTAGCTCTGAGAATATCTTACATTTTTTAAAGACCATTATTATTGGTCTTGCGATTTCAATGTTCTTCATTGTGATTGCTTTATTGTGGTCGGTAAATATTACCTATCGCCAAATTATGCAAGCAATCAAACCACTTACCCATATTGCACAATTGGTCAGTGATCAAAAGGCCTATAATCTTCGTTTTCCAAATAACCATATTCATGAATTTCAAAATTTAAATACAGTATTTAATGAACTGTTAGAAGAAATTCAAATTTGGCACACCCATTTGCAAAAAGAAAATCGTCAACTTTCATTCCAAGCCCATCATGATCAACTGACGAGCTTGCCAAATCGTCATTATTTTTATCAAGAGTTATTTAATATTTTTGAAAACCCGCAATATCGTCACAACTCTGCCTTATTATTTATCGACAATAATAAGTTTAAAGTGATTAATGATGAGTATGGGCATTTAGCTGGGGATGCGGTTTTAAAAGAAATGGCATCTCGTTTAAGACTATCGGTTCGCCATGAGGATTTCATTGCTCGTTTAGGCGGTGACGAGTTTGCCATCATTTTACACTCTATCCATCATACTGACCATTTAACAACAATCGCTGAAGGTGTTCTCGCAAGTTGTGAACAGCCTTTAGCGTTTAACGGACAAATGATTCATTTCGGTTTTAGCTTAGGGGTTGCTTTTTCTCAGTTTGCAGAAAATCCAGAGGATTTAATCATGCAAGCCGATCAAGCCATGTATAAAGCTAAAAATTTAAACCCACATTGGTTTCTTTATAAACCAGAAATTTAGGACATGTTATGCGCACTCACACCATTAAAATTTCATTTATTGCGTTGCTCTGCCTAACATTGGCTGGCTGCTTGAGTTTTGGCCCATTGAAATATCGTCAGGTCAAAATGCTGAAGAAAGAAGGTTTCGTTCTGACAGATGAAGGTTGGTCATTGGGTCTACCTGAACGTTTATTATTTGATTTTAATAAGGCAGAAATCAAACCTGAACATCAAAAAGAAATTGTTCGCCTGGCAACTCAACTAAATAAATATGATTTACAGAAATTAAAAATTGTGGGGCATACCGATGATATTGGTAATCCAGAATACAACCAAAAACTTTCTGAAGAGCGTGCTCAAAGCGTTTCAACAATTTTTGTCGCTCAAGGCTTTAAGCCAAATAACTTAACTGTAGTGGGTCGTGGTTCAAGCCAACCTTTTGTAGCCAATACATCAGATGAAAACCGCGCCAGCAACCGTCGAGTGAATGTCATCATTATCCCATAAATGCTCATCGCGATAAAAAACCGACTTTAATTGAGTCGGTTTTTTTATTTAAATCAGTTCAATGATATCGATCGTTGGTGGAACCCGAAATCTAAATGGTACACCAACCATTCCCGTTCCAACCGTGACAAAAACATCGGCATATTCATGGCTATAGAAACCTTTCTTGTGTCCCAAAATTGAAACACGTTTCATAATATAACTGGTGATCCACGGTAGTTCGATCTGCCCACCATGTGTATGCCCCGACAGCATTAATGGGCGTGTTGGTAGTTCTGGCACCATATCTACAGTATCGGGATTATGTGACAGAATCAGCCAAGGTTTATCTTGAGGTAAATCGGGCATAAAGCGCATATTGGCCTTACCCGCCCATAAATCACCAATCCCAATCAAACGAAATTCATCAAAATCGACAATCTTACCTTCAATATCAACCACATTATTCTGTTCAAGTGCCCGACCTAACAGCGCTTGAATCGGAGGACCAGGATATTGTTCATCATGGTTGCCAGGAACCGAATAAACGGGTGCCTGAATTTGCTTTAAAACCTCGAGCTCTTGTACCAAGCGATTTTCAGGTTCGTAGGTCCAATCACCTGCTACAACCACAAAATCAGGCTGCTCCTGATTCAGCTTTTTCACAATACTTTTCAATTGGCGCTCATGCCCTGAAAATAACCCCACATGCATATCTGCAACTAAAGCGACTTTAATCGGTCGTGTAAATTCACGTTCTGAATTGAGTCGATACTGGTGGTGTTTAACATGAATTTGATGGGGTTCAATAAAACGAGCATAGACCAACACGCTGCTCAGTAAAAAAATAAAGCCCGCTTGATGTAAGCTGTAATATCCAACCCAACCGGCATATAGACTAAAAAAACAGAGTGGAAGCAATAAATAAGAAAGATAAAAAGCCAGCAAATGTACGAAAGCTTTAAAAGGATGGATCGTTTCTGTACGAGCTTGGTGAATCCAAGCCTGAATTAATGCCCAAAACGCCAGAATGGCAAAAATAAGGTAAAAACCAATAATAATAGTATCTGAATTCGACATTACAGCCCTCATTAATTTCACTTTAGGGACATACATTTCATCTTATATTTATCTTTTTCGATGAAATGGTATACTCGAGCCCAACTTTTAATCAGTAACGATTATGACGCAATTTTCTCATTTAAATAGCAAACATACAAAGATAAGTACAACCGCTTACAATAAAAGTATGATTGCGATTTATTGCTCAATTGCATTGACCGTTACTGGTTGTAGTACCCTGCCTAAACATAAAATCGAACCTGTCATTCAAACAACAACACAAATTGACACCTCACAGACATCTTTAGCACAAGTTATTCGCCCCCTACAAGAACAGCACCCCGAGCTCACGGGTTATCACGTTTTATATGAACCTTTAGAAGCACTTGCAGCTCGGCTTCGTTTAATTGATAAAGCAGAAAAAACATTAGATTTACAATATTATATTTGGGATAACGACAAAGTTGGTGCCTTGGCCTTACACGCACTCATCCGAGCTGCAGATCGTGGAGTCCGGGTTCGATTATTAATTGATGATAATAATGCCAAGCATACGGAAGGCATTTTTTTAGCTTTAGCACAACATCCCAATATTGAAGTGAAATTATTTAATCCATACCGTTTCCGCAAATATCGTGCGCTGGATATGGTTCTGGACTTAAAACGCATCAATCGTCGCATGCACAATAAGAGCTTTATTGCCGACCATCAGGTGGCTTTAATTGGTGGTCGAAATATGACCAATCAATATTACAATGTCAGTGATACTTATCAATTCTCTGATGTGGATGTGATGCTATTCGGCACGGCTGTAAATGATATTTCCAAATCATTTGATGATTACTGGAATCATGAATATGCCTACGATGTACGAGAAGTGGTGAAACAAAGTGCCCACCGTTTAAGCTATGAGAGTCTTAAAGAGCAACTGGATGCGCACTATAAAAGGATCACTGTACAAAACTATTTAGATTTAACTAGTCACTCCCAAGCTGTCGATTCACTCATGAATCGGGATATTTCACTCGACTGGGTCAAAGCTGAAGTGGTCAAGGACTCACCAGATAAAATTAAATCTAAAGCTAAAAAAGAAGAACATCTTAACTTCCAGCTGATTAATCATTTAGAACAGCCTGAAAAGAATATCGATTTAATTTCTGCTTATTTTGTTCCAGAAAAGAAAGGCACCAAAATTTTAAGTGATTTAGCACAAGATGGGATCGAAGTCCGAGTATTGACCAATTCATTTAAAGCCAATGACGTTGCAGTCGTGCATGCATTTTATGGTAAATACCGCCAAGAACTGCTGGAAAATGGCGTACAACTATATGAGTTTTTACCTGCTTTAGACAAAAGTGATCTAGATAAGCATACAGAAGAACTCGCGAAAAAAGCCAAGGTCAATATCAAGGGTTTAAGTCGTTCGAGTCTTCATGCCAAACTCATGGCGCTCGATGAAAAACAAGTCTTTATTGGTTCTTTTAATTTTGATCCACGTTCAGCTTATTTGAACACCGAGATTGGTGTATTACTCAATAGTCCACCATTGGCGCAAGCAGTACATGCTACGATGGATCAGAACCTGAAGACTTATGCCTATCGCTTGGTTTTGGATGCCAATAAAAAAATTACTTGGCAACGTGAAACACCACAAGGTCCTTTAATCTACACCAAAGAACCCAAGATGAAATGGTGGCAAAGAGCAGGCATGAAAGTAATTTCATGGCTGCCAATTGAAGGATTTATGTAGTTGCTATGCCTTCTGGCAATACAGACAGTACTTTTCTTTGTAAGCGCTCTAGACCTGCTCGCATTTGACGATCTACTTCCTTAGTCAGGCTCTCAACCGTATGACCTTCCACAGGAATTGCAGGCAAAGTCATTAAATGGGCGGTAACTTGAGGCATTTCCAAAACGCGTTGCACATGTTCTGCAAAAGACATCTCACCAATAAACGGCGCCACCAAATCCAACTCTCCTTGTTGGTTGACATAGCAAATTACACAAATTTGTACAGGGCGTTGTGCTTCAATTGCAGCACCTAATAAGCGACCATGTACTTTTTTGACTTTACTACCATCAGTTGTAGTTGCTTCAGGAAAGAACAATACAGGAATATCTTGTTTTAAAAATTCAGTAATTTGCTCACGAATCCGAATAGAATCCCCCGAGCCACGCTTAATAAATAAAGTGCCACCACCCTTTGCCAAATTGCCTAGAATAGGCCATTTTTCAACTTCGGCTTTGGCCAAGAAAAAGATGCGCGCGCCTGAGCCCAACACAGCCACATCTAACCAAGAAATATGGTTACTTACCCATAAGGCTGGTTCACGTGGAATGGTGCCATGAACTTGGACTTCAATATTAAAGACTTCACACAAACGACGGCAGAAATACTGTACATAACGGGTATTTACTGGATTATTTGGATCTTTATATAAACCATGACGGTAAATGAGATAGAAACCCTCACCTATCGTCTCCAGACCTGAGGCTAATTTTTTACTGTATAAACTAAATTTCGAAAACAAACTTAAAGGTGTGTTATTTACTGTTGTTGCTTGTTGAGTCATAAATTCTTAAAACCGTACGCATGTATGCACGTGTGCATTGGATTAGTCTTGTTATATCATGCCGATATCAGCTTGTAGAAGTTTCCTTAATAACAAAAAACGAATGAGAGCATAAATTTTTTCAATTTTAAAAGCTTTATTAGATCAAATATTATAAATAAATCGATTTTACAGATTAAAAGGTGATGTGATGAACCAGCAAAGCACGACATCTGAGCCACAAACCACCATCCCTTATGGTTATGCTTTAAGAATGTTTCTAGGGTGGTCAATTTTGTATATGGGTACATTAGTTGGATTCATTGAACTTTTACGTCGTAATGTCATATAAATCCACTAAGTCTTTGCCCTTTGCTTGAAGTTTATTCTAGAATAAGATTTTAAAAATAAGGATTTCAGAGCAGCGTGGAAAATTTTGAGCAGCGTCAAAGTGGTGAACGAGCAATTTTAGTCAGTGTATCCGTTCAACTTCTCGATGATCTTGACGCTGAAGAGTTTCAATTACTCGCCCAATCCGCAGGTGCTGAAATCCTTGAACACCTATCAGTACAACGTAACAAACCTGATCCTAAGTTTTTCATCGGTTCGGGTAAAGTGGATGAGATTGCAGAACTGGTCCAAAGTCTTGAAGCCGAATTGGTGATTTTCGACCATTCGCTCTCACCTGCACAAGAACGTAATCTAGAACGAATTCTCAAATGTCGCGTGATTGACCGCACTGGTTTAATCCTAGATATTTTCGCCTTACGTGCTAGAACTCATGAGGGTAAATTACAGGTTGAATTGGCTCAGCTCAAACATTTATCTACGCGTTTAATTCGTGGTTTTACAGGTAATCTAGAACAACAAAAAGGCGGTATAGGACTACGTGGTCCTGGTGAATCACAACTGGAAACTGATCGCCGTTTAATCCGAGTCAGAATTACTCAACTCAAAGACAAACTGGTTAAAGTACAACAGACTCGATTGCAAGGTCGTGCTGCACGTCAAAAAGCTGCCATTCCGACCATCTCTTTAGTGGGTTATACCAATGCAGGCAAATCGACTTTATTTAATCTCCTAGCCAAAAGTGATGTTTATGCTGCCGATCAACTGTTTGCGACCCTCGACCCAACCCTGCGCCGTTTAGAATGGGATGGTGTAGGCACGGTCGTACTGGCAGATACTGTAGGCTTCGTTCGTAACCTACAACATGATCTGGTCGAGTCGTTCAAAGCCACCTTGGAAGAAACATTAGAAGCAACCTTGCTACTACACGTCATTGATAGTAGCAGTCCAAATATGCCTGAACAGATTGAAGCGGTAGAGTCGGTCCTCAAAGAAATCGGTGCTGATGCCCCTATTTTGCATGTCTACAATAAAATTGATCTCAGTGGTGATGCCGCCAAAATCATTTATAAAACTGCTGACGCCCCTGATCGGGTCTATGTCTCTGCGCATTCGGGGCAAGGACTTGAATTACTCAGCCAAGCAGTTCAACAATGTCTGATGGGACAATTACAACAGTTTGACCTCGTGTTAAAACCAGCTTACGGTAAACTGCGTACACAACTTTACACCCTAAATGTGATTCAATCTGAACATTATGATGAGCAAGGTGATCTACATATATCAGTATGCATTGCCCCACAGAAACTGGAACAAATCATTAAACAGGCTCATTTACCATTAGACGAAATTCTTGGAAAAAAAGCTTCCTTCTTTCAACGGCCTTTGGAAGAATTTGAGATCAATCATCCAATACCTTAATTGCAATTGCGATCAGCCATCGTTCGAATAGACGAGAGTAAAAAGAAAATGAAAAATATTGATTGGACAGCTTGGTTTGGCACGATTTTATTAATCATTGTCTATCGTGAAGGGGCTGTCGCGATCACACAAGCTTTTGGTCATCCTGAATTGGGGAATCTGGTCGGACTGATTAGCTTATTAGCAACATTGTTGATCTGGAGACGCTTTAGAAAAATCTCCAATCGCCTGATTGATACCAACAACAAAATCTTAAAAGAAAGTGCATTTGCTTTTCTACCTATCTGTGCAGGTTCATTAATTATGCTGGTACATATGGGCAAAGAAATCCCTGCATTTTTATTCATCTTAACGTTTAGCACATTATTGCCATTATGGATTTATGCCAAAATGGCGAAGCGTTGGTTATAAGGAGCTGATCTATGTCGATGGTTATCTATGGCTTCATCATTACGTTTATCAGTTACCTTATAGCCAAACCGCTCAATCAAAAAATGCCTCAAATTCCCCTAATTGTATTCGGCATGTTTATTGTCATTGCATTCTTGGCACTATTCGGTATCCCGTATCAACAGTATATGGATAACGTGAACGGTGTATTCAATCACCTACTCGGCTACGTCACTGTTGCCTTAGCCATCCCTTTAGCTGCAATGCGTTACGATGACCTTCCGCTAAAATCGATGATAGGGATTTTATGCTTTGCCAGTATCAGTGCTGTTGCCCTACCGATGGGACTGGCGTATTTACTGCACATGTCTGAGCCAACGATTATGGCCTTTGCAACCCGTGCTGTAACCACCCCAATTGCCTTGAACATCGCCACCCTACTACATGCCCCTTTGATGATGGTAACCTTGATTGTTATTTTATCAGGCGTGATTGGTGCTGCATTCTCCCCTTGGATTTTAAAACATATCCATGATGAGCGTGCTTCTGGTCTGGCGCTAGGTTTAGCTGCGCATGCAATTGGTACAGCTCAGGCATGGCAACGTGGTCCTGTCACAGGCCGTTATGCCGCCTTTGGTATGGCGGTAAATGGCGTATTTACAGCCATTTGGCTCCCGACCTTTATTCTATCTTTATCTTAAAATTTGCCGCAGATATCACATAAAGATTGAACTAGTTGTCATATATCCGCCATAATGTAAGCTTAAACGTTAAAAGGATTTTTAATGATGGGCAAACAATTATTAAGTGCGTTACTTTTATCTGCGGTGAGCAGTTTTACTTTTGCAGAGGATATTACGGGGCTCTGGCAAAGTATTGATGACAAGACGGGGGCGCCTAAAGCATTGGTTGAAATTCGTAAAGAAGCAAATGGAACTTATGCAGGCAAAGTAGTTAAAATTACACCACGCACAGGCTATACACCTAAAGAAACCTGTGTCGATTGTCCTGCACCCTATACCAATAAACCAATCGTTGGTTTAGATGTAGTAACTGGGTTGAAATACAGCGAAGGCTTGAACTATACCAATGGCCGTATTTTAGATCCAAATTCAGGCAAAGTTTATAGTATGAAAGCCAAACTCAGCGCCAATGGTAAGCGTTTGCACTTACGTGGTTATCTCGGTGTATCGGCATTGGGTCGTAATCAGATCTGGATTCGTGCTGAGTAACATTAATAAAATTTAGAGCCTTAATACGCACTTCTCTCTGATCAAATTGATCTCGGTTCTAGCTAAAAGCTTCTTCATAGCATGAGGAAGCTTTTTTAATTTCAATATAAAAAATAATTGAAACTTCAATTATTAAAAATTTACAAGTGTAAAATAATGATTGAATCTCAAATTAGAAATCCGAAATAATAGCAGGACAACCATGGCAGCAAGGAGGCTCTCGCATGAACATGTCCACAAAACTGATTTTTTCTCTCTTCTTATTTACACTCAGTCATTTTGCTTTTGCTCAAGACATTGCTGGTATCTGGCAAAGCGTTGATGATGTGACTGGCGCTCCCAAAGGACAAGTTGAAATTACCCAAGAAGCTGATGGTTCTTATACTGGGAAAATTATCAAAATTACTCCACGTACAGGTTATACACCGAAAGAAATTTGTACAGGCTGCCCTGCCCCTTACACCAATAAGCCAATTTTAGGTTTAAATGCCATTACCAAGCTAAAACATAAAAAGGATCTCAGCTACACTGGGGGGAAAATCCTTGATCCAAACAGTGGTCGTGTTTATAGCTTAACTGCCAAACTCAGTTCCAATGGACAACGTTTACACTTACGTGGTTATGTTGGCGTCTCAGTCTTAGGACGTAGCCAAATCTGGATCCGTGTCAATTAAGTTGACTGAATCATAAGTAAAAAAGCCCTGTTATACAGGGCTTTTTTACTCATCAAATCAAATCACGTCAATCTTAGCGAGTTTGCAACTTCGAATAATCTAACAAGACATTTGCTGCTTCATTGATGAAGGTCTCTTCTTCAGGTAATGGCGGACGCAAGTGTGCTTTCATTTTAGCTCGAGATTCAACCAATGCATCAATAGATGCTTGATAACTCTCCCAATTCGCATATGGTGCTAGACCTGTTGCAGTACGGCGCTGATTCTCTGCATTCAAAGTTTGCTTCTCAAGATCAATCAACTCGGCACGACGTTGATTAATATCTAATACCACTTTCTTCTGGTCAGAGGTTTTCTTAGCAATCGCTTTACGTGCTTCTAAATATTTAAATTGAGAGTCTGCAGCAACACGTTGTTCAGATGATTGTGTCAATTTGGCAACGTAAGGCTGTACTGAGCCTTCTCGTTTGAATGGTGCTGTTGGAATAGTATCCCACTTCAATGCATTTTTTGCTTTACGCTCACCAAACTCTTCATTGTAAATATCAACCAATTTGATATCCGGGATCACACCTTTGTTTTGGGTACTGCCGCCTGTAATACGATAGAACTTACGTTGCGTCAATGTTGCCTGACCATAAGCCAAAGAGTCTAATTGAACCTGTGCTGTGCCTTTACCTGTCGTGGTACTACCAATGATAATACCGCGCTCATAATCCTGAATCGCAGCAGAGTAAATTTCACTTGCAGAAGCCGATGCTAAATTAACCAATACCGCCATTGGGCCTGCATAGATTTGTTCCCCGCCATCAGTATCTTCAAACACATTCACATTACCGTTACCATCACGGATTTGCACCACAGGACCAGACTTGATCACCTGACCGAGCATACGTGCAACCTCTTCGAGTGAACCCCCTGGGTCATTACGCAAGTCGACCAAGATGCCTTCTACCTTTTGCGCTTTGAGCGAATCTAGCGCTTTGGCAGTATCTTCAGAAACTGATCGGTATTCAGTCCCCGCACGCCGCGAACGATAGTCAAAGTAGAAAGATGGAATTTCAATCACACCAAACAGATGTTTTTTACCGTCACGGGTAATCTCAACCGTACGTGAACGAACTCCTGCATCTTCTTCTTGAATGATGTCACGGGTTAAAGTCACATTACGGGCTTGACTCATCGATGCACCAGCACCCAATAAGCGTACCACCACTTTGGTACCACGTTTACCACGAATCAGTCCTACAATTTCCGAACTCGGCCAACCAATCACATCCACCATTTTCTCGCCATCTTGAGCGACACCAATGATACGATCTCCTGATTTCACCTGACCCGATTTACTGGCTGGACCACCTTCAACGATGGTCTCAATCTTGGTGTAGTCTTCATTACCACGTTCAGGACGGATCGAAACACCAATCCCCTCTAATTGCAAAGTAGTTTGACGATTCAACTCCATCGCATCAATCGGTGGATAGTAGTTACTGTGCGGATCGTAAGTTGCTAACATTGCATTCAATGTCTTCTCTAGCACATCATCACTCTTCACACGACCAATACGCTCTAACTGACGGGTATAACGCTTGGTTAGCGTTTGCACTGGTGTTAGATCTTCTGGTCCCGTCAAATCTTGACCATTGGCCAATGATGGATCTGCTTTTAAAGCTTTTTGCTTCGCTTGTTCTTCTTCTTTGCTGATGGTTAAATTGATCAACTGTGAGACCAGCATTTTTTGCCAGTGATCTTGTTGCTCAGCAGCCGTTTTGAAATACGGAGCTTTTTCACGATCGGTATCGAGATAGACATCTTTCTGATTTAAGTTCTGCGGCTTTTTCAATTCTGCCAACATAAACTCATAAAACTGTTTCAAACGGTCACGATATTGCGCATGAATCGCGAAAGGTCCAGTCAAGTTACCTGCTTTTAGCGAACTACCAAAATTCGAACCATATTTCTTTTGATATTCTTCAACTTCACCGTTTAGAAATAATGAATGATCTGGATCAAGACTATCCAGATACATATTCAAAACGCGGTTTGACGTTGCTGCGTCTAGGCGCATATTTAAATAATGTTGACGATCTACCAATGTGGCTAACTGACGTGCAACCAATGCCTGCTCTTGTGATGGCTTGATTACCGTTGAAACGACAGGTGCCTCAGTCGCCGCAAATGCCTCATTTATGGTATGAGTGAAAAATAAACCACCAGTCGCGATTGCAACTGCACACGCTATCATTTGAAGTTTCATAAAATTTTGGTACTTCCTTGGATATGGCAATTATTACATGCTGATATGGCCACGATGAACACATTTCACTTGACCTAATAGCAACATGTAAAACTCATCGGTCATCATAAATAAATGACCTACAAGCACTTATCATCAATATCATGTAGTTTTATCATATTCTGTACTGACAAAATGTAGCAAATCATTGCACAATTTAGCTATCGTTTTTTTCACCAAATTTTTCATCAAAATTCAAACGGAATCCTTATGATCGGCGCGTTGATGCTGGATATTGCTGGCACAGAACTTACTCAAGAAGATATTGAACTATTACAAGCTCCGCAAGTCGGTGGCATGATTTTATTTGCACGAAATATTGAATCCCCTCAACAAGTTCGTGCCTTAACTGACCATATGCGTCAAATCCGTCCAGAGATTTTAATTGCCGTTGACCAAGAAGGTGGTCGCGTACAACGTTTAAGACAAGGTTTTACCCTGCTTCCAGCCATGGGGCGATTGGGCGAGCGCTATCTCAGCAATCCACAACAAGCGATTGAACTGGCTGAGCAATGTGGCTGGCTAATGGCAATTGAAGTATTGGCTGTCGGGATTGATTTTAGCTTTGCCCCTGTTTTAGACCTGAATGATGTCAGTGATGTGATTGGTGATCGTGGTTTTGCCAAGAACATGCAAGACATTGTGCCACTTGCAGATGCCTTTATGCGCGGTATGAAAAAAGCGGGCATGGCAACTACGGGCAAACATTTCCCTGGTCATGGTTCAGTGAAGGCTGATTCGCACGTAGCTGCAGCAATTGACAGCCGCTCATATCAAGAAATATATGACAAAGATATGCAAAGCTTTATCAAATTAATGCCACAGCTTGATGCACTGATGCCAGCCCATGTGATCTATGATCAAGTCGATCCAAATCCAGCAGGCTTCTCACCATTCTGGTTACAAGAAATCTTGCGTAAACAGCTTAAATTTGATGGCGTATTATTCTCAGATGACTTGAGCATGCAGGCTGCATGTGTTGCAGGCGGTGCTGATGCACGTATTCAAGCTGCTTTAAATGCAGGTTGTGATATGGGCTTGGTTTGTAATGATCGCGCAGCTGCATGTACCGCATTAGATGGTATCCAGACGTTGGCTTTACCAAATCAGCAACGTTTAGAACGTATGCGCGGTAAAATTCCAAATATTCAGGTTGGTACGACATTGACTTTAGATGATGAAAACTGGCACAGCGTCAGAAAAGTCATTGAAGAGTTTAAGAATTCATTCTAACTTTACTTAGATTTCTTCATCGTTTTATTAACATAATGGAATCTCGCCGAGTGCTCATCTGATTGAAGGATTTTGCCTTCGGCTCGACTTACTTTTCAGGGATGAAAAGTAAGCAAAAATCCTTTGTTAGGCTGAAGGTACATCCTTGTAACCCCAGCCCAACGGCAGCATCCATGCCACCCCACGATAGTAAATAACAAACCTAAAATCGGATTTGGTGGAAAAATCTCAATTTTTTAAAAAGAGATTAATTTTATATATCCCAATTAGGAAAAATAGAGTCTAGGACAGATGACACAACAACTTTCGAAACATCGCCACATTTCATTTACCGCACACTACACTGGCTACATCTGGTATCAAATGGGGATTTCACATCCAGCACTGGCAACAGCAAAAGGAAAAATGCTGGCAGCCTTAGTCCATCCAATTGAAAGCTGGGCAGAAAAATATGTCGGTGGTAGCATGCGCACCACCCTTAAACAACGCCACAGTATGTTGGATAGTCACTTAAAAGAATTAATTGAACAATACCCTGATTTACAAGTGCTAGAAATTGCATGTGGTCTATCACCACGTGGCTGGTGGTTTAGACAACATTATCCAAACATCAGCTACCGTGAACTGGATTTACCCGATATGGCAGCCACTAAACAGGCTGCACTACAACAAATTGAAAGCAATGTTGATGAAGTACTGTCAGTTGACTTATTTACCGATGCCTTTGCTGCTGCATTTGAGGTATTTGATCCTCAACGCCCATTGGTAATAATTAGTGAAGGACTGATCAATTACTTTGAAAAACCTTTATTGCAGCAACTCATTCAAGCGATTGCCAACTATGGACAAGGCTTTAAAGAACTGCATTATTTAACAGACATCTACCCAGAACCCACTCAAAATAAACTGGCAACGATTATCTGGAACAGTAGTCGTTTATTAAAGTTAATGTCACGCAGCGCCTTTAGCTTTCATTTTAAAACACCTGCCGAAGTCGAACATTTTTTCCATGAGGCGGGCTTTAATCAAGTTGAAGTTCTGCAGCCAAAGCAATTTTTTGAACAGGCAACTTTAGAAAATACGCAACAACACTTAGGCGACTTGGTTTGGATGATTCAAGCGACCAATAAATAAAACTCCCCAAAAGAAAAGTGGCAAATTGCCACTTTTTTTTATTTTGGAATACTCGTTATTCAGTTGGCTTTTGACGTTGAATAAAACGAGTCAAACGCTCTGCGATATCAAAACTACCATGTTTAAACAAGATGCGCAGTCCTTGCTCAGTTGCATCAAAGATTAAACATTCAATTTTAAACTCACCTTCTTCATCTGCTAAATGTAGTGCTAAATCACGTGGATGTTGATTGATAAAATTAAGCTGTTCAACATTGTGAAGTTTTAAATACACCCCAAAGTAAGTGATATCGACGATCTTCACATTAGCTTCAGTTTCGAGATGACGGTGCGATAATTTGCTTTCAGGCTCTAATACCGCAATACGCTCTTCACCACGACGCTCGATCTGCTGCATTTGTTCACGCGTCATTGGAATAATGCCATCTAGATTGTCGATCGGCTCTCCCTTTAAAAAGGTGGTAAACAAATTCATCGTTTCTTTACGACGTTGTAATTGCGGCACATGATCTGCATTGGCAATTAAAGCAAACTGCATATCTTTACATTGCAAAGCAAAATCAGCATTTTCGTGCGGTAAAGTAAAACTGTCATACTGCCCTGCCGCGACCAATGTTTTGCATTGTGGTACAGGAACATCACTTAAACGCAGTAAACGGTTGCAGTTGATTTCATAACGCTCACGTTCAGTTGCACTAAACTCCGCCATCTGTCTAAAAAACAAACGTTTCGCTGTTGGAGACATACGGGTTTTATCAAGTTTGGCATGGTTGACCAGATACAGAATAACCGCCTGACCAAACTCTTCCATACGGTCTTCACGCATTAGATGTAGCGATTCTTCCAGCAACATCCGCCAACTTTTACGGGTTTTTTGCATGACGCCCATCAGCACCATACGATCAATTAGCTCAGGGCGTTGATCCGCAAATGAAGATGCAACCACCGAACCTAATGACATACCCATCATTGAAACTTTATCGATTCCAACAATATCCAGCCATTGACCGAGCATTTTAGATAAATGAGGCAGTTCCAGAATTCCAGCAGATTCACCCGTATCAACATTACGAATCTGTTGATTCGCACCCATTGATGGTAAATCGATTAAAATAACAGGACCACTCTCAAAGAGTTGCTCAACACAATACTTATAAGAGTTAAAATTTTGAAAAGCGCCCCCGACAATTACAATCGGCGTGTTGTAGATCGTTTTCGGATCTGCAATTGCCATATATTCAATTTTCCAACCATCAATCCACGTGGTACGCGCAGGTTGTTTAAAACTGTTTTTATTGTAAATGTCGAAAAAACCAAAGCCTGTGTAGGTATGATTTATATCCGAGTCCATTTGGATAATGGAATTCATGTCCTTCCTCCATCCTTGTTTATTTTTTTGTTGCAAGAATCTCATTTTCAGCGATTTCTACTTGCAAGTTAACAAATTTATAAAATTTGTATTACATTTATCCTATACTTTTTCATTCTATACATATGCACGTTTTATACGCAATCATTTCCTTAACCACTTATCTTGTTTAGAACATTAATCTTTTGCAAAATATGTAATCTCAGCTTTAAATTCAATATCTTCATCGCACTAAAATAAAAACTTTTGCGCCAATTAACGCTTCATAATTTTTTGAATTGTCAGTTCAGCCTATTCATTGTTCAGCCGTTGACTGTTACTATCTTTATAAATACATGCAAATATCAAACTGCTATGCAAGACTCTATTCAAAATTATATGCAACATGTCGGTACTCAAGCACGTCAAGCGTCTCGTGTACTCACCAGTGCATCAACTCATTTGAAAAATCATGCCTTGTCTGCAATTTATACGGCTTTGGAAAATAATCAGGCACAAATTTTAGCAGCCAATCAAATTGATATGGACAATGGTCGCCAACGTCAACTCGACAGCGCTTTACTCGATCGTTTAGAACTTACGCCTGCTCGTTTTAAAGGTATGCTACAAGGTCTGAAAGATGTAATTGCCTTGGTTGACCCGATTGGGGAAATTACCGACCTTGCTTATCGCCCATCAGGCATTCAACTTGGAAAAATGCGTGTTCCTTTGGGTGTGATTGGCATGATCTACGAGTCAAGACCGAACGTTACTCTTGAAGCGGCATCATTGGCTTTGAAATCTGGCAACGCGATTATTTTACGTGGTGGATCGGAAGCACTTGAATCTAATAAAGCCATTGCAACCGCGATTCAACATGGTCTACAAGTTTCCGGCTTACCCGAACATGCGGTTCAAGTGATTGATACCCCTGATCGTGCTGCAGTGGGTCACTTGATTACCATGACTGAATTTGTAGATGTAATTGTGCCGCGTGGTGGTAAAAGCTTGATTGAACGCATCAGCAATGAAGCACGTATTCCTGTCATTAAACACCTAGATGGCAACTGCCATGTGTTTATTGAAGCTCAAGCGGATTTGCAGAAAGCACTACCGATTGCACTCAATTCAAAAACACATCGTTATGGCGTGTGTAATGCAATGGAAACCTTATTGGTCGATGAAGCGATTGCTGAGGAATTCTTGCCACGCATTGCTGAACTCTATGCTGAAAAACAGGTTGAATTACGCGGTTGTGCTGAAACGCAGCGTATTTTAGGTGTATCCGTGAAAACGGCAACAGAGGAAGATTGGTATACCGAATATCTTGGGCCAATTCTGGCAGTCAAAGTGGTCACAGGTATGGATGAAGCGATTGAACATATTAATAAATATGGTTCGCATCATACCGATGCCATCATTACTGAAAACTTTAGTCTAGCCCGTGAGTTTTTAGCGCGTGTTGACTCAAGTTCGGTGATGATCAATGCCTCCACTCGCTTTGCCGATGGTTTTGAATATGGTTTAGGGGCAGAAATCGGAATTTCAACCGATAAAATCCATGCCCGTGGCCCCGTTGGCCTAGAAGGCTTAACTTCACAAAAATGGATCGTTTTTGGCGACGGTCAAATCCGCCAATAACAAAATCGAGCATTTGAACACAGAAACACGATAAAGGTCATTTATTTGATCTTTATCGTGTTTTTATATATTTGCATACAAAAATAATGATAAAACCAACAGATCAATTAAAAGAACTGCTGATTTCCAAACTATACTAAATAGGTTGATTTATAAACGGGTTGTATAGGCTAAAGTCTATCTTCGCCAATACGACATCCCATGTTAAAACATTGCGCTTGATTCTTCTGCCTCATGTGTTGCAGCAAAATCAAAGTGTTCATCATAAAATTTAAAATCTGTTAGGTGTTCAAACGTGGCTATATCTGTATTAGTAATTAACTGTGGTTCATCATCAATCAAATACGCGCTCATCTCGGAACGACGTGAAGACCGTATTTATGGTTTGGCAGAAAACCTTGGCGCAGCAGATGCTCGTATTAAAGGGGTCACTCTTGGTGGAGAACCACTGGAACTTTCAATTCCTTATGCAGATCACGCCAAAGCACTTGAAACATTATTGGCTCGTTTAGCCAACTATAACCCGCAGGCGATTGGACACCGCGTCGTTCACGGCGGTGACATCACCAAAGCAGAATTACTTACGCCAGAACTGGTTGAGCGTATTGAAGCAGCGACACCTCTTGCACCACTGCACAATCCAGCGCATTTAATTGGAATTGAAGCAACTATGCGCTTGTTCCCTCAATTGCCTCAAGTTGCTGTATTCGATACAGCCTTCCATCAAACTATGCCCGAACGCGCCTATCGCTATGCCCTGCCACAATTTTTATATACAGCGCACCAAGTTCGTCGTTATGGTTTCCATGGTACTAGCCATGCATATGTAACTGAACGTGCCAGCGAATTGGCAGGTCATAAAAATGAAGGTGGCTGGCTCAGTGCACACTTGGGCAATGGTAGTTCGACTTGTGCCGTCTGGAATGGTCATAGCGTCGATACCTCTATGGGCATGACACCACTTGAAGGTGTAGTGATGGGTACGCGTAGTGGTGATGTCGACCCGAGTTTGCATTTGTTCCTTGCCAGTAACCTCGGCTGGGATATCCAAAAAATTGACAGTATGCTGAATAAAGAAAGTGGCTTATTGGGCTTGTCTGGTTTATCCAATGATATGCGTACCTTGGTTGAAGCCTCTGAAAATGGTCATGATGGTGCTACCCTTGCCATTGAAGTGTTCTGCTACCGTCTTGCTAAATCTTTATCGGCAATGAGTTGCGGTCTGCCCCACCTTGATGGTTTAGTATTTACAGGCGGCATTGGTGAAAACTCGGCTTATGTCCGTGAAAAGACTTTAGGCTATTTAGCGCATTTCGGTTTTCAATTTAGTAAAGAGAAAAATGATGCCTTGGCTCGCGGTAGCGAAGGGCGTATCGACAATGGTACTGGCCCACAAATTTGGGTCATTCCAACCGATGAAGAAGGTCGAATTGCCAAAGAAACACGTCAAGTGCTTGAACCAACAGCTTAATCAACCTATTAAAAGAATTTAAGGTCACTATGAATACGATTTTACTCATTCCCACAGGGGAAGGTGTTGGTTTAACCTCTGCCTGCTTAGGCATGATCTACGCACTAGATTGTAAAGGGATTAACGCCGGTTTCTTAAAACCCTACTCACAGATTGCAGATACCACTGTTGACCGTACCACCACCTTGTATCGTCATTTATTTCAGCACTCATCTGCAGAGCCAATCACTTACGAAAGACTGACGCAACTAATTGCCTTGGGTGAAACCGATGAATTGCTTGAGGAAGCCGTTGCGCTACACCGTCAAATTTCAGCTAATCATGATGTGATTATTGTTGAAGGTTTGGTTCCAAATGGACAAGATCATTTTGTCAGTGAAATCAATGCCGCACTCGCGCAAGCACTCGATGCCCAAGTAGTACTGGTTAGCACAGCAGATTTAGCTGATCCACGTAAAACAGCAGAAAGAGTCGATGCGCATTTACGTCAATTCGGTGGAGCAGCCTCGGCACGCACTACAGGCGTGTTGTTTATGCGAACCAAAGGACTACCAGAAGGTACTGCTGCAATTCCACTAACACTTGATCCAAGTTTGCGTCTCGATCAACAGATCGATGCTTTTGCCTTAGAATTACAACGCTACAACCGCTTTATGGGCACCGATGAACTCCCGATTATTGGACTGGTACCATTCAGTAATACCCTCAGCGTGCCACGTAGTTTAGATATCGCCCCAATCATCAATGGGACATGGTTGTATCAAGGTGAAGCCAAACAACGTCGTATTCTGCATACCAGTTTAATTGCATCAAACATTGAGTCTGAGTTACATAAATTTGTTGCGGGTGAATTGATTATTAGCGCATCACAACGAACGGATGCGATCTTGGCTGCAAGTCTTGCCAGCAGCAATGGTACACCACTAGCAGGTTTGGTTTTAACCGAGCAAGCTGCGCCTGCAAGCAATGTACTCGAATTTTGCCAAAGTGCGATCAAACAGGGTTTACCGATTTTACACACCCCACTTGATACTTTAGAAACGGCACAACTGCTGCATCGCTTTGGCAATGAAATTCCAATTGATGATACTGAACGTGCCGAGCAAGTCACGCGTTTTGTCTCAAGTCATTTAGATAACAATTGGCTCGATCAACATACCCAGAACAACTTGCATCCTCGCCTATCACCTTCAGCATTCCGTTACGAGTTAGTACAAAAATCAATTGCTGCGAAAAAACGTATTGTCCTGCCTGAGGGTGATGAGCCACGTACGGTACAAGCGGCTGTCATCTGTCAAACCCGTGGCATTGCGCAATGTATTTTGTTGGCAAAACCTGAATCGGTTGCAGAAGTGGCTAAAGCACGCGGTATTCAGTTACCCGAAGATTTACAAATCATTGATCCAGATACGATTCGTGACCAATACATCGAACCTATGGTGGAACTGCGTAAAGGTAAACTTGATGCGCTACAAGCCAAAGCACAGCTGCAAGATACAGTGGTACTTGGCACCATGATGTTGGCACTCGATCAAGTGGATGGTTTGGTGTCAGGTGCGATTCATACCACTGCCAACACCGTACGTCCTGCATTCCAACTCATTAAAACTGCACCAAACTACTCACTGGTATCATCAATCTTCTTTATGTTGCTGCCTGATGAAGTCTATGTCTATGGTGACTGTGCGATCAATCCAGATCCAAATGCAGAACAACTTGCCGAGATTGCGATTCAGTCTGCGGATTCAGCCAAAGCCTTTGGTCTTGATCCGCGTATTGCCATGATCAGCTATTCAACAGGCACTTCAGGTACAGGTGCAGATGTTGAGAAAGTTGCTGAGGCAACCAAAATCGCACAACAGCGCCGCCCCGACTTATTGATTGATGGACCATTACAATATGATGCTGCTTCTGTTGAAAGCGTAGGTCGCCAAAAAGCGCCAGACTCACAAGTTGCAGGTCGAGCCAATGTGTTTATCTTCCCTGATCTAAACACAGGTAATACCACCTATAAAGCAGTACAACGTGCGGCCAATGTGGTGAGTGTCGGTCCAATGCTACAAGGCTTAAACAAGCCCGTAAATGATTTGTCTCGCGGTGCTTTGGTCGATGATATTGTGTTTACCATTGCCCTGACAGCGATTCAGGCTAAGCAACAGGATTAAATTCACCTCGTTGTACTGAATGAAAGCCATCTGTTTTTTATCAAGGAGATGGCTTTTTTGTATTTATGCTTTTTCTTAAGCGCGTTTTGAAATACCTATACTTTTCAACTGCGGCCCTTTCACAAAGAAAATCGCATTACCACATAGGATCAAAATCACCCCAATCACCGCATTCATTTGCCAGTGATAGCCTTCCCATACCGTCGAAATCACCAGTGCGACCAAAGGAAATAACAAAGTGCTATAGGCTGCCTTACCCGCACCAATCCGTCCGACCAAATAGAAATAGGCGGTAAAACCGATCACTGAACCAAAGATGGCTAAATACAGTAAAGCACTGACTGCGCTGAATTGCATAGTTGGAAAAAACTCATCCTGTCTAAACCATGAAATCAACGCCATCAGCAATGAGCCATACAACATACCGTAGGCATTGGTGGTAAAAATATCCAACCCATGTTTTTGATGGCGCGTACTGATCATATTGCCCAAAGAGAAACCATACGTCCCCAGAATACACAGTCCAATACCGATCAATGTATTGCGATTTAAAGTGGTACCCACCACGTCATGCCAAAATAAGGCAATAATCCCGAGTACACCTAATAACGCCGCAGGATAAAAGCGTGCCGATACCTGCTGTGCAAAGAATAATTTGGCGTTGATAGTATTGAAAATCACGGCCATGGAGAAAATAACAGCCTCTAAACCGCTGCTAATATATTGCACCGCATAATAAAAACAGACGAAGTTAAAACCAAAAATACAACAGGCTTGCAGCATACAAAACAGATGATCTTTGCCAGCCAATTTCTGTAGCTTCCGACTCAAAGTGACAAAAGCAAATAACACTATGGCAGAAATAAAAAAACGCCAGAACACTGCGACACTGGCTGATATTCCACTTTGTTGCTGCAGACTAATCGCAATCCATGTTGTGCCCCAGATCACTACAACCAAAGCATATAACAGCGCATTCATATCATTTAAACCAAACTCAATTACCTCGACAGCTATTTTGCTGGTTTTATCGCAATCATTACTTGCATCATCTTGCGGTGATTATCATGGACTTGCGTTTTTCTAGGAAATTTTTGACCAGATGACAAAACTGGCTGAAAGTTCTACACTAAACTGGATCATATTTGGCACTGCGTATAGAAGATGAAATATCAGATTCTAGATCAATTACAGCAATATAAAGCGCAATTGCTCGACTCGGTAGAACTGGGGTCGGGTATGCAGTTGGCCATGTGGCAAAATAACCAAGACCGTGTCAGTGTCTGTAGCAATCACCATACCTTGAGTATGTATATTCAGGGTGGTTATGAAAGCTATCAAAAGACCCAGCAAGGTTGGCACAATGGCGGTGGACCTGACCGCATGTGTCTGATGCCACAAGATTTCGAGTCGACTTGGGACCTACGTGATCCACTCACCTTTGTACATCTTTACTATACTGAACAGCACTTACAACGTGTGGCAGAACAAGTCTGGGATCGCGAACCCAGCCAAATCATCTTAAATCCACAAATTTTTGTGGCTGACCCACAAATTTCGATGATTTATCGGCACTTTTTACTCAATGGTGCATGGCAAGATCGTGAAAACCATTTGCAGATGAGTACCGCAACAACATTATTACTCAATCATCTGATCAAAAATTACAGTCATGCACAATGGCAAGCACCTGAAGTCAAAGGGGGACTCTCCCCTTATGTGCTTAAGCAGTTACTGGAATGGATTGACCAACATCTCCATTTGAGTTTGACCTTGTCTGATCTGGCTCAGCAAGCGCAACTCAGCGAGTATCATTTTGCGCATATGTTTAAACAATCGATGCAGATGCCACCACATCAATATGTGATGCAACGCAGACTTGAACGAGCTCATCAAGCACTTGAACAAACCACAGTGAATCTGACAGAGATCGCAGTGCAATATGGTTTTAGCTCAAGCAGCCATTTTAGCCATCGCTTTAAGAAACAGTTTGGCTATAGTCCATCTCAACTGAGAAAAAACTAAAATCCAAAGCGCATCTTTTGTTGATGCAATTTAGATCGAAGGCTTACTTTAGACCTTTAGCCAAATCTAAGCTAAAACTCCCACATTCATTCCTTTTTGTCATATAATTTAGCCCGCCAGCTAATCGCCCGCTCAAGAGAAATTTGATATGACAACGATCATCAAACAAGATGACTTGATTACATCAATCAAGGATGCCCTGCAGTTTATTTCTTACTATCACCCACAAGACTTCATCCAAGCGATGAGCCGTGCTTATGATCGTGAAGAAAACAAAGCTGCAAAAGATGCTATTGCCCAAATCCTTATCAACTCACGTATGTGTGCTGAAGGTCACCGACCAATTTGTCAGGATACAGGGATCGTTAACGTTTTCCTTGAAGTCGGCTTAGATGTTAAATTTGATTTAACCATGAGCTTGGATGATGCTGTAAACGAAGGTGTACGCCAAGGTTACCTAGAGAACTCAAATGTACTCCGTGCTTCTGTTTTAGCAGATCCAGCTTTTGGTCGTAAAAATACCAAAGACAATACGCCTGCCGTGATTCACTACAAACTCGTTCCTGGTAATAAAGTTGATATTACCGTTGCAGCGAAGGGTGGCGGTTCAGAAAATAAATCTAAACTTGCGATGTTAAACCCATCTGATTCAATCGTGGATTGGGTACTTAAAACTGTTCCAACTATGGGTGCAGGTTGGTGTCCACCAGGTATGCTCGGCATTGGTATCGGTGGCACTGCTGAAAAAGCCATGATGCTTGCAAAAGAAGCACTTATGGAAGAAATCAACATGGACGAATTACTTCGTCGTGGCCCACAAAGCAAAATGGAAGAACTCCGTATCGAGATCTTCGAGAAAGTGAATGCACTCGGTATTGGCGCACAAGGTCTTGGTGGTTTAACCACAGTACTTGATATTAAAATCAAGGATTACCCATGTCATGCGGCAGGTAAGCCAGTGGGTATGATTCCGAACTGTGCGGCGACTCGTCACGCACACTTCCAGTTAGATGGTACTGGCGTTGCACATATTCAAGCACCAAAACTTGAAGACTACCCTGCTGTAACGTGGGATTCTTCTCAATCAAAACGTGTAAACCTTGATACCATTACTCAAGAAGAAATGAATGCTTGGAAGCCAGGCGATACATTATTATTGAACGGTACGATTTATACAGGTCGTGATGCTGCACATAAGCGCATGGTCGACATGTTAAATAATGGCGAAGAACTTCCAGTCGATCTAAAAGGTAAATTCATTTACTACGTGGGTCCAGTCGATCCAGTTGGCGATGAAGTTGTTGGTCCTGCTGGCCCAACCACTGCAACCCGTATGGATAAGTTCACTCGTCAAGTTTTAGAAGCAACGGGCTTATTCGGCATGATTGGTAAAGCAGACCGTGGTCCTGCTGCAATTGAAGCGATCAAAGACAATCAAGCAACTTACTTAATGGCCGTTGGTGGTGCTGCTTACCTCGTGTCTAAAGCAGTCCGTGAAGCTGAAGTCGTTGCTTTTGCAGACTTAGGTATGGAAGCAATCTACAAATTCGTAGTTGAAGATATGCCTGTTTCTGTTGCAGTTGATGTAAATGGTACTTCAATCCATGCCACTGCACCAAAAATCTGGCAAGCTAAGATTGGTAAAATCCCAGTTGTTGATGCTGCTGCGTCATAAATAATACTCATACAATAATCATAGCCGAATCATCGTATTCGGCTATTTTTTTGCCTATGGCTTCTGCTAAATTATAAAAAAGACGAGAACAATAAGGCGGTCTATAGATGAATAAATACATGTTCAACATGGTGATTGGACTTTGCCTTCTCGTTGGCGTGCAAAATACCTTTGCATCCCCAGCCCAAAGTAAATCAGTCAAAGAACTGATTAGACTGAGCGAGCTTGAAAATGTTTTAAATACCTCACTCGATGAAATGCAACCAACACTCGATCTTGAAGCTGAAAATATTTTATTAAGAGTCTTAGGAAAAGAAGAACTGACCACAACACAAGAACATCTTGCTGTGTTGGAATTGAGCCAATTACTTAAAGATACCAGTTCAAAAGTCTTTGCTCGCCCTGAAACTATTCAGGCAATCGAGAAGATTTATGCAGATACCTTGAGCGAAGAAGAAATACAAGCCTATTTGAAATTCTTAAAAACACCTGAAGGTAAATCCATTAATCAAAAAACCTTGCAAATCAGTACCAATGTTTTTCAATATATGAATAACTTAAGTCAAAAAACCTTAAATGACCCAGAGCAGAGCTCACAATTAAAAGAGCAGTTCCTCACCATCATCAAACCTTTAATTCAGGATGAGTAACTGCTCAAGCAAACCTACCAAGTTAATGGATTCCAAAGCTTAAATGGCTTAACCAAATGTATCTCTGACTTTTCATCATACTTTGCTGGTTTTAATTCTTGAGGTTTTGAGCGAACCTTGCCCGATGCATCTTGCGCAACAAAGTTATAGCTGGAAGACTTTAAACGGGTAAATGCGATTTCTTGATGCGCCACCTTGTCAGGTGTAATCATAAATGGGCCTGTATGCTCACTACGAGAAATTTTATTTTCTTCATCATATTTAATGAAATAAGTTTGTGCAGCATCGACCGTAAAATCGAGATATTTCGGTTTCTGGAAGTGCAATCCCGCCAATGGGCGACTCACACTCAAGCGATAAGTTCCCGTAGGTAGTTCCACCCAGTAATAATGATTATGTAATAAGCTCGGAATACGATGACCATTGATAAATAAGTTGGCCGCAGCAATTTCCTGACGGTTCCAACGTGTATCTGGACGATATAAATAAACCACCGCAGCCTGTTCATTTTGTGGTTTGATTGGTGCGTAATATTGGCCTAACTTTTGGTTGACCCAACCACCGACAGTAAAACCACCCACATGGTACTGATCAAATAGACCTGGTTCTTTTGCTGTGTCTACGGGTGGTAATGTTGCGGTCAGTGCGGTTGGTTTTTCTTCAACTGTCTTATGACTTTGACAGCCAGCCAATACCCCAGCACAACATAATGACAATATTAAATAACGCATGACATCCCTCAAGGCGTTTTCTTGGATTTATTTTTAACAGCGCAAAACTATGCGCATTTTTTCAATTTTTTAAGATTAACACCTCAACGACTAATTGCAAATAAAAAAAGCATGAAAAGCCAAGCCTTTCATGCTTTTTTAGATGAATGAGAATTAAGCTGATTTAGAGTCAATCACCTTTAAATCCTTCTTTTCAGTCAGTTCTGGCGTACCTACTTGCGGCAAGCGCTCTGCTTTAAATGTTGGCTTCGCTGTACCATTAATGACAGCTTCATCCACAATGACCGTACCAACATCCGTACGACTTGGTAAGTCATACATGGTTTCCAGTAATACATTTTCCAGAATAGAACGTAAACCACGCGCACCAGTATTACGCTCAAGAGCTTTCTTCGCCACAGCTCGTAATGCAGACTCATCAAAGACAAGGTCTACATTTTCCATGGTGAATAGATATTGGTATTGACGTGTTAATGCATTTTTAGGTTCTGTCAGAATCTGCATTAATGCTTCTTCATCCAGCTCTTCTAAAGTTGCAATCACAGGCAAACGACCAATAAACTCAGGAATCAAACCGAATTTAACTAAGTCAGTTGCTTCTACTTGACGGAACAATTCAGAGACTTTTTTACTGTCATCTTTATTCTTCACATCTGCTGTGAAACCAATTCCACCTTTCTCTTGGCGCTGTTGAACAATTTTTTCCAAGCCAGAGAATGCACCACCACAAATAAATAGGATATTTGCAGTATCAATCTGGATGAACTCTTGCTGTGGATGCTTACGACCACCTTGTGGTGGAATAGAAGCAACCGTACCTTCAATCATTTTTAACAATGCTTGTTGTACGCCCTCACCAGACACATCACGGGTAATTGACGGATTTTCAGATTTACGGGTAATCTTATCAATCTCATCAATATAGATAATGCCTTTTTGCGCTTTTTCTACATCATAATCCGCTTTTTGCAACAACTTCTGCACGATGTTTTCTACATCTTCACCCACATAACCTGCTTCGGTTAAAGTGGTTGCATCTGCCATCGCAAATGGAACATCAAGCAGACGTGCAAGTGTTTGTGCAAGTAATGTTTTACCCGAACCTGTTGGTCCGATCAGCAAAATATTACTTTTTGCGATTTCAATCTCTTGATGTCCGTGAGTCGACTGGCCTACTTTTAAACGCTTATAGTGGTTATAGACCGCAACAGATAAGGTTTTCTTCGCAACATCTTGCCCAATCACATATTGGTCCAAGGCAGCACGTATTTCGTGTGGTTTTGGCAGGGCTTTAGTTGCCCAATCACCTGCTTCAACTTGTTGACTGGTTTGAACGAGATCTAAGCAGACATCTACACACTCATTACAAATATATGCGTCCTCACCAGCAATCAATTTTCCAACTTCAGATTGCGTCTTACCACAAAATGAACAATGTTTTTGTCCTTGAGGATGTTCGGACATATTTACTCCACAACTTAAATCTTAAACTTAGGTCCTAAAAATCAGGGACGTTTGCTTAGCACTTCATCTACTAAACCATATTCTTTGGCTGCTTGTGCAGTCATGAAATTATCACGATCTGTATCACGTGCAACGGTCTCGTAATCTTGACCACTATGTTCAGCCATTAAGCGATTTAAACGCTCTTTAATGAACAGAATTTCACGTGCGTGAATTTCAATATCAGAAGCCTGACCACGGAAACCACCTAGTGGTTGGTGGATCATCACACGAGCATTTTCAAGACAGTAACGCTTGCCTTTTGCACCCGCATTCAATAAGAATGCACCCATTGATGCTGCTTGTCCCATACAGTATGTCACAACATCTGGTTTGATAAACTGCATGGTGTCATAAATCGCCATACCCGCAGTTACTGAACCGCCAGGTGAATTGATATAAAGGTGAATATCTTTTTCTGGATTTTCTGCTTCAAGAAATAACATCTGCGCAACGATTAAGTTCGCCATGTTATCTTCAACTTCACCCGTTAAGAAAATAACACGCTCACGTAATAGACGTGAAAAAATATCGAATGAACGCTCACCACGAGATGATTGTTCAACGACAACAGGAACTAAAGCATTTTCAATTGTTGGAACATACATACGTTTACTTATTCCTAAATTATTGTGACTCGATCTATGCCAACAATATGAGGGATAATCAATGAAATTGCAAAAGATTCAATCTGAAATATTCGATTTTTTAGACTAAAATCTGGCAATTCCTAATTAAATTAACACTTTCATAACAGAGGGTTTAAAGAGCTTACATCAACGCTTTAACTGATAATAAAATACATCAATGAAAGCGAAGCAAACCCAAAAAGAAAAAGGCGCATTAAGCGCCTTTTTCTTGATTCAACTTTTTAAAAGATTAGCCACGGCGAGCTTGTTGTTCTTTCAATAAGTCTTCATAGCTGATCGCAACATCTTTTACTTTAGCAGCAGCTAAGATGTGATCAACAACTTGGTCTTCTAATACAACAGCTTCGATTTGAGCGCGTTGTTGTTTGTCATTTTTGAAGTATTCAACAACTTCTGTTGGATCTTCATAAGAAGAAGCCATGTCATCAATGTAAGCATCAACACGTGATTGGTCAACTTCAAGTTTAGCGTCAGCCAATACTTTGCTTACCAATACACCAAGCTTAACTGATTTTTCAGCTTGTTCTTTGAACAATTCATCAGGAAGCATGCTGCTGTCAAATGCGCCTGCACCTTGAGCACCAAACTGTTGAGTGAACTGTTGAATCATCTGTTGACGTTGACGGTCAATTTCTTGAGCAACCATTGAAGTAGGAACTTCAATTTCGTTTGCAGCAACAAGTGCATCAAATGCAGCTTGTTTAACTTGGTTACGAAGACCGTTGCGAACTTCACGTTCCATATTCTTACGAACGTCAGCTTTTAACTTGTCTAAGCCTTCTTCTTCAGTCAAACCAAAGATTTTTAAGAATTCAGCATCAATTTCTGGAAGTTTTGCTTTTTCAACTTGCTTCACAGTGATTTTGAATTGAGCTGCTTTACCAGCCAAGTTTTCAGCTTGGTAATCTTCTGGGAAAGTTACATCAATCACTTTCTCTTCGCCAGCTTTCATACCAACGATACCGTCTTCAAAGCCAGGAATCATACGACCTGAACCAAGTACAAGTTTAAAGTCTTCAGCAGCGCCGCCTTCAAACTTCTCACCGTCAACAGTACCTTCGAAGTCGAAAGTTACTTGCATGTCTTTCTTCGCCATACCTTTAGTTACAGCCCAAGTTTGACGTTGTTTTTGCAAGTTTTCGATCATTACATCAACGTCTTTGTCGTTGATTTCTGATGCTTTACGTTCAACTTCCAAGTCAGCAAAAGCTTTCACTTCTACTTCTGGGTAAACTTCAACAGTCGCTTCAAAAACTAAAGCATCATCTTTGTTTTCAACTTTTTCAATGTTCGGCATACCGACCGCATTGATTTTTTCTTGTTGAATTGCTTCAAATACTGTGTCGCGAATGATGTCATTCACAACTTCTTGATAAATGCCCGCACCATATTCACGGCGAACAACGTTCAAAGGCACTTTACCTGGACGGAAGCCGTTGATCTTCACAGTTTTGGCAGTGCGTTGTAAGCGAGCTTCAAATTGCTCGTTAACACGGCTCGTCGGTACAGAAACATTTAAACGACGGGCAACGCCCGAAACCGCTTCAGTCGTTACTTGCATGGCTTCCTCGATATTAGTTAGTAATAACAATTTTTAAAGTGCCACATTATATGACAACTTTCTGGATATACAAAATCGGATGCTAAAAAAGCAAATATATTTTCATTTTTATCCAAAATCATAGTTTTCTTAAATGAATCTTAAAACAAACGTTATTTTTTGTTGTTAATGATAGGTATTATCATTATACTTTGCGTTCTTTTTGAACAATTGTTCTATTTTTCTCGTCCAGCTTTGGAACTCTAGTTATGAGTAAATTTAATTTGAACCCCCTTTCATTCGCATTACTTGGGGCAATGACCACATCCGCTTTTGCAGATACGACGGCAGCATCTGAAAATACCAACACACACCAACTTGCAACCATTGTGGTATCGGCAGCTGGTTTTGAACAAGATATTAAAAATGCACCAGCAAGTATCACAGTTATTACTGCTCAAGATTTGAAAGATAAAAGAATTAATTCCATTGCAGATGCATTAGTTGATGTAGAAGGCGTTGATATCAGCCCAACAGCAGGCAAAACAGGTGGTTTGAATATTCGTATTCGAGGAATGGATTCGGAATACACACTTGTATTAGTAGATGGCAGAAGACAAAACAGTACTGGTGATATAACGCCAAATGGTTTTGGTGAATCCAATAACAGTTTTATTCCCCCAATATCTGCAATTGAACGAATCGAAGTAATTCGAGGACCTGCTTCTACACTTTATGGTTCTGATGCTATGGGTGGTGTAGTCAACATTATTACTAAAAAAGTAACTGATGAGTGGACAGGCTCGGTGACATTAGAAGGTACAATTCTGCCTAATTCATCTGATTTTGGTAATCAACGCTCTGCTGATGCATTTATTACGGGTCCACTTATAAAAAATCTACTAGGCTTACAATTAAGAGGCAGAAAGGCGGAGAGAGACCAATCCAATGTTGTTAGGAAGGATGATGAGTCAACTGATGAATCATTGAATATGGGAAATAACCCAACTAAATCAGATATTGAAACAATTGGTGCGCGTTTAACACTCACCCCTACAGACAACCATGATTTATCTGTGGAATATGAACAAACAAAGCAATGGTATGATAACAGCAAAGGGCAATTAGGCACTTTAGGCGCGAATGGCGGCTATTCAGAAGCTCAAAAATATAATCGTGAAAAATATATTTTAGCGCATACATGGAGAAGTGACTTTGGTAATTTAGAATCCAGTATTAGTAATATTCAAACTGAAACTATTGGTCGCCTAATCCCGTCTCGCGCTCAAAATGGATCTAAAGCCATTACCCCAAGACTTTTGGAAAGTGAAGATACGACTTTTGATACCAAATTTACGACTGAACATTTCTCGGGTCATAAAATCACTCTAGGTGGTCAATGGTGGGAAGCTAATATCAAAGATGGTTTACGTGCCAATAAAGAAATCTCCTTTAAACAGTTAGGTCTTTTCGCTGAAGATACATGGTCAATCACAGATAGTCTGGCACTTACGCTTGGTTTACGATACGACGACCATGATACCTTCGGAGACTTCTGGACTCCTCGTGCTTATTTGGTCTGGAATGCGAATGACAACTGGACGTTCAAAGGTGGATATAACGAGGGCTACAAAGCGCCGAGACTTGAACGCTTAACTGATGGCATCTATAACGTTGGTGGACAAGGTAGAATCCCTCTCTTTGGAAATCCAGATTTAAAACCTGAAAAAAGTAACAACTTCGAAATTGGAACGTATTTTAGTAATGGCTCTAATTTTGATGCAAACATGACAGCTTTTTATAGCCAAGTTAAAGACAAAATCGTAACTGGGGCAATTGAAAGAACTTGTGATGCTGCCAGTAGTGATGCTTTTGGTGGAAAAATTGCTTGTGAAAACTTTATGGCAAGTGTTGGCACACCTTGGCTAATGGAAAATGGAGATACAGGGACTCGCTCTTGGAATGTTACCCGACCAACCAATGCTGAAAAAGCTGAAATTTATGGGGTAGAAACAGGATTTAACTGGGAGTTTGTTCCTGATTGGAAGTTTGGTATCAACTACACATGGACAAACACTGAGATTAAAGACAAGAGTATTGGGAATCCACCACTTAATGATACACCCGAACATATTGCCAATGCTTCACTTAAATGGCAGGCAGATGACAATATCCAACTTTGGGCTCGTGGTGAATACCGCAGCGAAAGGGCTCGCTACCTTAAAACTTATCAAAATATGAGTACTGCAGAAAAAAATGCTTACGATGCTTTGGGTGATTATAAAGAATATGCCTTATTACATGTAGGCTCTAATTTTAATATCACACCAAACTGGAACTTGGGCGTTGCTCTGTATAATGTTTTTGATAAGAATTTCAATGACTATGAGCGTGTTGGTACTAGCTACTATAACCGCTACAGTAATACCCAAGAAGGTCGTCGCGTTCAATTAAGCACTACTTTCTCTTTCTAAACTCAGTCCTTTCCATCTTAATCTTTTCACTAGTCATTAGAGATCACCTAATGATTAGTGAAAAATGCTCACCCTAAATTCAATTTTACAAAAATACTCCTATAAAGATCCCCCTACTTCCCCTTATATTCAAATATCTGACCCTCTAAAACCCTGATCAAAATTAAATAAAACTTTAATAAAAAACTTTTATATCAATAAATTAAATATAACCATCACTACATTGTTATTTTGCACAATTATTCATCATTAATACCAATTCGGAAAAATATCCTTAAATTTCAAAATAATAAATATATACAGATCCTTATACAGAAGCTAAAGCTATTGATAACGATAATAATTATCAATAGACTTCGCACATATTGTTACATAGATTAACAATTAATCTACTTTTACTCCTTTTTTGTAAAAGTTTCATCAGGTTGAAAGTTCTGTCATTCACACTTCAATTTCAGGGGTTCTCTCAATGGCAAAAATCAAAAGTCGTAAACATTTCCGTACCACACCTTTAGTTGCACTTGCAGCAACCCTTCCTTTAGCAGCACATGCTGCCCCTAAAGAAGAAAGTGTGGCAAAGCTTCCAACAATTGAAGTAAATGCAGAAAATACCTATAAAGTAGATGCAGTAAGCTCTCCAAAATATACACAACCCCTACTCGATACACCTCAAACTGTACAAGTCATTAAAAAAGAACTGTTACAGGAACAAGGTGCTGCATCATTAGTGGAAGCACTACGTAATACCCCAGGCATCACACTACAAATGGGTGAGAATGGTAATACTAGCGCAGGTGACACTTTCCAGATGCGTGGTTTCTCGACACAAACATCAACCTATGTCGATGGTATCCGCGATCTTGGTGCGGTCAGTCGTGATGTATTCAACTTAGAACAGATTGAAGTTGTAAAAGGTCCATCTGGCTCAGAAGCGGGTCGTGGTGCAGCATCAGGTTATATCAACTTAGTCACCAAGTTACCGAAAGCTGAAAGTAGTCGTGAAGTTTCAGCACGTTACAATACCGCTGAAAATGCACGCTTAACTGCTGACATCAATCAGGCAATTAATGAAAGTACAGCGATTCGTTTAAATGTGATGGGACAGGATGGTGGTGTTGAAGGACGTGATGTTGTTGAAAACAATGGTTGGGCAATTGCTCCCTCGATTGCTTTCGGTCTAAATACAGATACGCGTTTCTACCTATATTCTCAGCATGTTCGCCAAAATAATATTCCTGATGGTGGTATTCCGACCATTGGTATGAATGGCTTTTATTATGGTTATGCTTCTAACTACGCAAACGCTAAAAATACCGCTTTACAAAATCAAATCCGCGAAGCGATTAATAATTCTGCCGATGCACAGAAAATTAATAGTGCTTTACGCACTGCACCTGAAGTCGATCGTAGTAACTTTTACGGCAATGCAAATGACTATGAAGATATTAACTCAGATATGGTCACTGCTAAAATTGAAAGTGATTTTGCCGAGAACATTAAATTTACCAATATCTCTCGATTTGGTAAAAACAGAATGCAACGTGCATTAACAGGAATTAATGCCATTGGAAATGCACCATCTGTCAATGTCACTGTAAATCCAAATAATACATATAGCTACAAATTCAACTACGGCACATTTGATCCAAACAATAAAGATACTTGGACAATTTCTCGCTCGTATCAAGGTGTGGACCAAGAAAATAAAATTCTTGCCAACACATCAACCTTGAACTTTAATTTTAAAACTGGTGCTGTAGAGCATGACCTCGTTGCTGGCTTAGAATTTCTGAAAGAAGAACAAATTTCTAAAACCCTATCGACTCAAACACCAGGAACGAAAGCTCCTAGTACACCTGCGGCAAATTTATATAATCCAAACCACCACGATGCCCTACCAGCATTAGTCTATACCGGTGGCTACACTGATGGCGAAACCAAAACTGCTGCTGCTTATTTGTTTGACACAGTTAAACTACTTAATGATCGTTTGCAGTTTAATGGTGGTGTCCGTGTTGATTATTATGAAACGGATTACAATGCACTTGCTGTTGCAACAGATTCAAATACCCTTGCAGTTACTAAAACCCCAACCAATCTACAAGCACATGACACTTTAGTTAGTTGGAAATTGGGCAGCTTATTTAAGCCAACTGAAAACAGTAGTATTTATGCATCTTATGCAAAATCACTCACGCCTCCAGGCAGTGCAAACTTTGGGCTATCAGATACAGGTATTAATAGTTCTGCTGCTAAACCACAAGAAACCAATCACTATGAAGTGGGTGGAAAATGGGACGTGCTGAAAAACAAACTGGCATTAAATGCTGCCGTTTACCACACAGAAAATGAAAACCAATTCACCACTGACCCAATTACTAAAGAATCTGTTCAAGAAGGTAAAACACGAGTTGAAGGTGTTGAACTCGGTGTTGTGGGTCAAATTACTGATGCGTGGAATATTTCTGCGGGTGTTGCCCACATGAAAACCAAGCAGAAAAATCAGCAGAGCTTTAGCAGCACTGGCGAAAAAACAGTAACGGATTCGGTACGTTGGTCACCTGATTGGACTGCAACATTATGGACGACTTATGACATCGCTGGTTTTAAAGTAGGTTTAGGTGCACGCTATGTAGATGAACAGAAACGTGTAAATACCGATAGCACTGCTCCAGCCAATATGCCAAAAGTACCATCTTATGTCGTGTTTGATGCAATGGCAGGTTATAGCTTCAACAAGAATGCATCACTTAACCTCAATGTCTACAACTTAGCAGATAAAGACTACATCAGCGCATTGAACAATGGTGGCAGCCGTTTTGTGCTCGGTCAGCCTCGTTCAGCAGCATTAACATTCAACTATAAGTTCTAAATTATTCAATCAAAATTGAAGATTGAATAGATGAACTCAGCCTGTCAGAAAAGGTATACTTTTTCGACAGGCTGTATTTTTTGAAGGGTTTTTAAAGATGATGTTGCACATCCCTGAGCTGCTCAGTAAACAACAAGTGTTAGAACTACGCCAACAAATGCAGTCAGCTTCAGTCTGGGTTAATGGTTCTCAAAGCGCAGGAGTACAAGCTCAGCAAACTAAAAATAATTTACAGATTGATACCCATAATGATGTCTATCAATCCTTAAGTCAGTCTGTTCTAAATTCTTTACAAAGCAATCTGCTGTTACGCTCAGCGGCACTGCCCCAACATATTTTATCTCCGATGTTTAATTGCTATCAAAATCAAGGCAATTATGGCAATCATGTCGATAGTGCTGTTCAGGCTTCTTCAAAAACAGGACAAATGATTCGCACCGATGTTTCTATTACGGTTTTTTTATCCGAACCCGATGAATACGAAGGTGGAGAACTGATTGTTGAAGATACCTATGGCAGCCACGAGGTTAAGCTGGATGCTGGTGATGCGATTTTATATCCGTCCACAAGTCTGCATCGCGTTGAACCCGTCACCCAAGGCAGTCGGATTGCCGCTTTCACTTGGATTCAAAGCATGGTCAAAGATGACTGGCAACGTACCATGCTATTTAATTTAGATATGACTATTCTAAAACTAAGACAGCAACTTGGCGACACAGAGGAAGTGGTTGCATTGACTAGCCATTATCACAACTTATTAAGACAATGGGGAATTTTTTAATGTCACTCCTCCCGCCATTGACCACAATACCAGCTCATCTACAAACCCTGGCAGATTACGAGCAACAAGCATCTCAACACCTAGAAGAAGCGACTTGGCATTATTTACAAGGGGGTGCCATGCATGAACTGAGCGTGCAAGATAATCAGCTCCAGTTTCAAAATGTTCGACTTATTCCACGTCATTTAAATGATTTTTCTCAGGGCAATACTCAGCTCAATTTATTTGGGATGGACTATCCTCATCCAATTTTTCTCGCTCCCATTGGGCATCAGGCACTTTTCCATCCTCAAGCCGAGCAAGCCACAGCACTTGCCTCCGAGTTAATGCAGAGTAATTTTGTATTGAGTACATTAAGCAACACACATATGGAAGCTTTGAATAAAGAGAATCCCTACAAATGGTTTCAACTTTATTGGCAAGCTAACCGAGAAAAATCATTAGCGTTAATTCGACTCGCAGAACAACACAATTACAAAGCGATCGTGATCACTATCGACGCGCCACATACAGGGATCCGCGATCGAGAGCGTAAAACCTTCTTTCAACTTCCCAATAAGATGCCACATCCCCATGCATCGGTTAATTTAAAAATCGGTAATTTGGCTGCTAATGAACATCCTATTTTCCAAGGTCTGATGAAAATGGCACCCAAATGGGAGGATATTGAGTGGTTAATTAGAAATACCAAACTGCCCGTAATCCTCAAAGGTGTATTGCACCCTGCCGATGCCAAGAAAGCGGTCGAATATGGTGTTTCAGGTCTGATCGTTTCCAATCATGGTGGTCGCGTACTGGATACCACCATTCCGCCATTAATTGCGCTACAAAAAATCAGAGCCGTTGTTCCAGCCAATTACCCCCTACTCTTAGATGGTGGTATCCGTCGTGGTTCAGATGTCTTTAAAGCTATTGCACTTGGTGCATCAGCCGTACTGATTGGCCGTCCTTATATTTATGGCTTAGCAACAGCTGGTGCCTTAGGTGTTGCCCATGTACTTAAAATCTTAAAGGAAGAATTTGAGATCACCATGGCCCTGATGGGAACAGCAACATTAAAAGAGATTAACCATGACTTTATTGATCAATAATCCGTTTTACCCCAACCTCACTTTAACAAACTGATATTCAAAAACCTGTCAGGTTTTTGAATATAAATCATATAAATAAAACTTCAGTAAAATGAAAAAAATCATAACATCAAAATTAAGCGTCAATATTTAAAACACAATCGTTTTTCCAGATTAAGTAAAAAAATCAACAAATTAACAACATTATTAAACAATTAAGGACGAAAAATTATTTAACTTTCCATTGTAATAATTAGAAACAATTGAAAAATCCAATCCAAAACAAATGAATATAGAAATGACAATGATTATTCTTTGCATAAATTTTTACACTCTTAGGCGTGCCTCATGTCTTTTATTAAATCACGGAAGAAGCTTGTTTCTTCTGCAATTGCATCATCACTCTCAGTAATTGCAGTACCTGCCATCGCTCAGGATCAAGCAGTTCAACTACCAACCATTCATGCTCAAGCTGAAAAAGAACAAAGTCTCAAAGTAGATAAATCTGCAAATACTAAGTTTGTTGCTCCTCTTTTAGATACCCCAAAATCTATTTCTGTGATTTCAAAGCAACTGATTGAAGATACCAAAGTTACAACTTTAAGTGACGCACTGCGTACAGTTCCTGGTATTACATTAGGTGCGGGTGAAGGTGGCAACCCAAACGGTGACCGTCCGTTTATTCGTGGTTATAGCTCTGAAAGCTCAATGTATGTAGATGGCATTCGTAACGCCACTTCTCAAAATCGTGAAATGTTTGCGGTTGAACAAGTTGAAGTATCGAAAGGCTCTTCATCTTCTTTAGGCGGTGGTGGTTCTGTTGGTGGTAACGTTAACCTCATTTCTAAAGTTGCAAAGAAAGGTGATTCATTAGAAGGATCTGTACAAGGGGGTACAGATGATTATCAACGTATTACCCTTGATGGTAATAAAGATTTTGGTAATGGTGTTGCGGCTCGTGTTGTAGTTATGGGACATCACAACAATAAAGCAGGACAAGGTGATGACGGTGCAGAATACAAACGTGCAGGTATCGCTCCAAGTATTACCTTCGGCCTAGACACAGCCACTCGTGCAACTTTAAGTTATTACTACTTAAAAACAGATGATACGCCTGATGCAGGTGTTCCATATAACAACCCGAATAATTTCGCTGCCGGCTCAGGAAAACCAATCGATGTTAAAAAAGGCATCTATTATGCTTGGAAAGATCGCGATTTCCAAAGACAAGAAAACCAAGTAGGTACTTTTAAGTTAGAGCATGACTTAACAGAAAACTTAACTTTAAGTAATACAGCAGTTTATAACAAATCTAAAAATGACTATGTTTGGACTCAACCAGATGACAGTCAAGGTAACTTCCTTAACCCGACGACAGGTCAATTGAAGGATACTGGTATCTGGCGTCGTGCCAATACACGTATTACTGATACAGATACGTTCTCTGATCAATTAGCGTTAACTGGTAAATTCAATACAGGCGCATTCAAACATAGTTTCAATGTTGGTGCTGAATATAGTAAAGCTGAATCAGATAAGGGTAGCTACACCATTACCGATCCAAATACAAAAGCAATTGGTGGTGCAGTTGCTAACGGTGCTTGTAGCTTAGGTTTGGTCGCATCGAATGGCTGGTGTACGTCAACATTTAATCCAAATTCGAATGATCGTTTCTTAGGAACAGTGACTGCGAATAAAGCTGTTACAACAACGACATCTGAATCGACTTCCGTTTATGCACTCGATAATATCGAAATTACACCACAATGGTTACTCGACTTAGGTGTACGTTGGGACAAATTTGATACTGAATTAAAAACTAACGCGACTGGTGTCAAATTAGAAAATAATACGGACTTCTTTAGTTACCAAGCAGGCTTAACCTTTAAACCTGCTGAAAATGCTAGTATTTATGCAAGCTTTGCGACTTCTGCAAACCCAGTCGGTATCGACGCAGGTGATGGCTCTGAACCTGCTGTAAATGCAAACAACCGCGATCTAGATCCAGAAAAAGCACGTACTTTTGAAATTGGTACAAAATGGGATTTATTCAACAATAAACTCAATGCAACTGCTGCAATTTTCCGTACAGAGAAGCAAAACACGCGCATCCAACTTGATCCAACTACGTATACCAACGGTGGTGATAGTAAAGTTGACGGTATTGAGCTTGGCTTAAACGGTTATATCACTGATAAATGGGCTGTTAGCGCAGGCTATACGTATTTAGATAGTGAAAATACTAACCCAGGTCCAAGCTGTAACCGTGCTGGTGTTTGTACTCCTGAAAATGCAGCGAAAGGTAAGCAATTACCAAACGTTCCAAAGAACTCTGCTACTTTATGGACAACTTATAAAGTATTACCACAAGTTACTCTTGGTGCTGGTGCAGTTGCGATGGATAAAGTCTATGGTAATGCAACCAATACCAAATGGGTTCCAGGTTATGTTCGTTACGATGCGATGGCAAAGTATGACGTGAATAAAAACGTAAACTTACAGCTTAATGTAAACAACTTGTCTGATACACGTTACTTCACTAAAGCCTATGCATCTCACTATGCTTCAGAAGCTGAAGGTCGTAGTGCAGTATTGTCTGTAAACTTTAAGTACTAATCCTATCAATAAAACCCATAATTTAATTATGGATTTTATTGCAAAAATAGCCTCATAATGAGGCTATTTTTTATCATTCATTGTTTTCACAAAGGTAGTTATCGTGATCCATCATATTCCTAATGTATTAAGCAAAGAACAAGTTCAGTACTTTCGCGAAGAAATGGATAAAATCGAATGGGCCAATGGAAAAGTTACAGCAGGTACTCTGTCTGCTACTGTGAAAAATAATCAGCAACTCCCTGAAGACCACTCTTTAACCCACCATCTCAGTAACATCATTTTAGAAGAATTGGGTAAACATCCCCTGTTCCTTTCAGCAGCTTTACCACTGGATATTATCCCTCCGCTTTTCAATCGTTATGAAAGTCAGGAATCTTTTGGATTTCATGTTGATAATTCAATCCGTCGAATTCGTGGCACTAAAGAACGGTTACGTACTGATCTATCTTGTACCCTGTTTTTATCTGAGCCAGATGAATATGAAGGCGGTGAGTTGGTCATCGAAGATACTTACGGCTATCATGAAGCCAAATTGCCCGCAGGTGATATGGTGCTCTATCCTTCATCTAGTCTGCATGAGGTGACTGCGATTAGTAGCGGGTGTCGAACGGCTTCATTCTTTTGGGTACAAAGCATGATTCGTGATGATGCAGAACGTAATATGTTATTTACACTGGATCAGTCTATCCAAAATCTGCGTATGCAGCTTGGTGATACTCATCAAGAAGTGATTAAAATGACCAATCTTTACCACAACCTAATGCGAAAGTGGGCTGAACTATAATTCATACACTTTTCAAAGCTTAGAGATAAAATCAATTTTTTTATCTCTAATTGATAAAATTACGGGAAATTTTACCCATTAAAATTAAAATAGCGCAAAAAACAGGGAAATATTTCCCATTCATTCCAATTAAAATGTTTTATAGACCTTTGCAGTCGTCTGTATTTTCGCCTAGACTGAATATCGTTAGATGATTAATATAACTGCAAAATTAAATACCCAATATGAATGGTAGATGATGAAAACAAATAGCGGCTTTATCCACCCGTCTCATACAACACATCTCGCTGCACTTCTCCTGATGCTGCGCCTCGCGCGCATATAAATTTTTTCGCCTACTTTTTAGGCGCTCGATCCCCGAATTCGCTTTAAATTAATTCTTATAGACACCATATATATCTGTAGCACGTTGCCTTTTATTTGACTCAGCAACCATGCTACGACAAGGAGTTTTCTCATGATGTTGGCTGACCCAAGCAAAAAATACCGCCGTATGTATCAACGAGTGGATTTACCAGATCGTCAATGGCCGAATAATGAAATCAATCAAGCACCGATTTGGATGAGTACCGACCTTCGTGATGGGAACCAAGCGATTTTTGAACCGATGGATATGGATCAAAAATTAAAAATGTTCCACATGTTGGTTAAAATCGGTTTCAAACATATTGAAATTGGTTTCCCTTCAGCATCTCAAATTGACTTCGACTTTACCCGTAAATTGATCGAAGAAGATTTGATTCCTGAAGATGTTTACATTGAGGTCTTGGTTCAGGCACGTGATCATTTGATTGAACGTACTTTTGAAGCGTTGGTTGATGCAAAGCGTGCCATTGTGCATATCTATAATTCAAATTCACCGACCTTCCGCCAGAAAGTCTTGAATGTCGATGCCAATGGTTCGAAACAACTTGCCATTAACGCGGCAACCAAAGTCAAAGAATATGCAGCGCAATACCCTGCGACAGACTGGATTTTCCAGTACAGCCCAGAATGTTTCTCTGCAACTGAATTAGAAGTGGCCAAAGATGTCTGTGATGCGGTCACTGAAATCTGGGAAGCTTCACCGACCAATAAAGTTATCTTGAATTTGCCTGCAACAGTTGAAGTATCTACACCGAATGTCTATGCCGATCAAATCGAGTGGATGCACCGTAACTTGGCGCGTCGTGATGGCGTGATTATCTCAGTTCACTGTCACAACGACCGTGGTTGTGGTATCGCAGCCTCTGAATTGGCAATTATGGCGGGTGCTGATCGTGTTGAAGGTTGTGTATTTGGAAATGGTGAACGTACGGGTAACGTTGATGTTGCTGCGATTGCCTTGAACATGTACACCCAAGGTGTTGCACCAAACTTAGACTTCTCAAATATCAATGAAATCATTGCAACAGTTGAAGAATGTACGGGTTTACCAGTACACCCTCGTCATCCATATGCAGGTGATTTAGTCTTTACCGCTTTCTCTGGTTCACACCAAGATGCAATTAAAAAAGGCTTCGAATTCCAGAAAAACGAAGAAATCTGGGATATGCCATATTTACCAATCGATCCAAAAGACTTGGGCCGTGACTACGATGCAGTAATTCGTGTCAACAGCCAATCAGGTAAAGGTGGTATTGCGTACTTATTGGAGTCGAATTACAACGTTGCCTTGCCACGCCGTGTTCAAATCGAATTCAGTCAGATCGTACAGCAGCATACCGATGAAAATGGTACAGAAATCAGTGCACATGAAATCTGGACCTTATTCGAAAATACCTATGTGGATGTGAAGAACAGCCATTATCAAACTAAACATTATCAATTGTCGGATATCAATGGTACACAAATCATTGAATTAGACGTTGAAATTGACGGTGAAATTCAGCGTCTCCGCGGAGAAGGTAATGGCCCAATCTCAGCCATGTTGAATGCCTTACAGTTACCAATTGATGTGGTGAACTATGAAGAGCGCAGTATCAGTTCAGGTGCCAATGCCAAAGCACTTGCCTTGATTGAGCTTCAAGTGAAAGGCACAGGTAAGAGCGCATTTGGTGCGGGTGTACATGACAATATCGTGACTTCATCAATCGAAGCCATTATTGCCTGTACCAACCGTTTAATTGAACAAGGGGTATTAACCACCGATCAAGTGGCTGCAGCAGCCGTTTAGGTAAGTGAAATATCACATAATCGTCAGTAAAGCTGAGTTGTAATATCAGAAAAAATGACTTTTGAAAGGATACCTGAATTGGTATCCTTTTATTATTAATGATTTATTATAGGGCGAATCATTCCAGTGTCTTTTCCATCGGATTCAGTGGGTTTAGTCACACCACAAAAGTTTCAATTTGAACAACCTTTAGAACTTGAATGTGGACGAGTGTTACCTCGTTTTGATTTAATGGTTGAAACCTATGGAACACTCAATGCAGATCAATCCAATGCCATTCTGATTTGCCATGCACTGTCAGGACATCATCATGCTGCGGGCTATCATCATGACGATGATAAAAAAGCGGGCTGGTGGGACAGCTGCATTGGACCAGGAAAAGCAATTGATACCAATCACTTCTTTGTTGTTTCCTTAAATAATATCGGTGGTTGTAATGGTTCTACAGGTCCAACCTCACCGAATCCTGAAAATGAAAATCGTCCCTATGGTCCAGACTTTCCATTGGTTACAGTACGTGACTGGGTCAAAACCCAAGCGATGCTCTCAGACCGTTTAGGCGTTAAAGTTTGGTATTCTGTGATTGGCGGCTCTCTGGGCGGCATGCAGGCCCTGCAATGGTCACTGGATTATCCAGACCGATTACATAAATGCGCCATCATCGCCAGTGCACCAAAATTATCAGCCCAAAATATTGCCTTCAACGAAGTTGCACGCCAATCAATTCTTTCCGATCCAGATTTTCATCATGGTCGTTATTTAGAAAATGACAGTTATCCGAAACGCGGTTTGATTTTGGCGCGGATGGTGGGTCATATCACCTATTTGTCAGAAGAAGCCATGAAACAAAAATTTGGTCGCGATTTAAAATCGGGCAAATTTATGTATGGTTTTGATGTCGAATTCCAAGTGGAAAGCTATTTACGTTACCAAGGCGAACAATTTAGCCGCAATTTCGATGCAAATACTTACTTGATTATGACCAAGGCCTTGGATTATTTTGACCCTTCGCGTGAATATGAACATTCTCTGACGAAGGCAATGAGCCAACCGAAGTGCCAATTTTTGGTGATTTCATTTACCACAGACTGGCGTTTTAGTCCAAGCCGTTCTCAAGAACTGGTAGATGCTTTGATTGATAATCATAAGCCTGTCAGCTACTTAGACATTGATGCTGAACAAGGTCATGACTCTTTCTTATTCCCTATTCCACTGTATGTGAAAACGCTACGCGCATTTTTAGGTGGAGAACAACAGTTGCAATCGACATCGCAGGAGCAGCACTAATGCGCATAGATCAACGACTCGCCGAAAAATGGATTAACCCGAACTCTAGCGTGTTAGACTTAGGCTGCGGTGATGGCGAATTGCTGGCTCATATGAGCAAACAGCACAATATTCGTGCCTATGGTCTAGAAATTGATCAAGAAAAGATTGCAATTGCCATCAGTCGGGGGTTAAATATTATCCAACAGGACTTAAACCTTGGTTTAAGCCGTTTTGCCGACCAGTCTTTTGACTCTGTGGTTATGGCACAAGCTTTGCAAGCTGTAGATGCACCCGATGTATTACTTCGTGATATGGTGCGTGTCGGTAAACAGGCTATTATTACTTTTCCAAACTTTGCGCATTGGAAGACACGTTCTTTTCTTGCATTGAAAGGAAAAATGCCTGTTTCGGAAGCTTTACCCTATATGTGGTATAACACCCCGAATATTCATTTATGTACTTTCCGTGACTTTGAAGCCTTATGTGCTGAGAATCGGATTAAAATTATTAATCGACTTGCCGTTAATGGTGACCAACAAGGTAGTATGCTCAGTAAGCATATGCCGAACCTATTTGGTGAAGTCGCAATTTATCGAGTGAGCGCTCTATGAAAAAGACATTAATCAGCACATTTTTATTTGGTCTGATCAGTATACAAGCGCACGCTGACTATGTTGCTCAACCTCAATCGGTTGCAACACAGGCAGCGCGATATTCAGTCATGGGTATCAATGAATTGCAAAGCGCAGCAAAATCTGGTCAAGCTGGGGCACAGTTTTACTTAGCAACGCGTTATCAGTTTGGTAAAGACGTTGCTAAAGATGAAAAACAAGCATTTTCTTTATTCAAGGCAGCAGCAGATCAAGGTTTATCTGCGGCACAATTGAATGTTGGCCGTATGTATGCCGATGGCATGGGCGTCAAGAAAGACGAAGTTTTAGCACGTAAATATTTCGAGAAAGCAGCAAGCAACGGTGACAACCGTGCCAGCTTTAATCTTGCAATGATGGAAGAACAGAAGAAAAACTTTGTTGGTGCTTATCAGTGGTATGAGCTTTCAACGCGTGATGGCATGCTCGACACCAAAGTGATCAGTCTTTCTGAAGGTAAGAAAACTGCTTTGGCGGCTAACCTAACTCAAGATCAGATCCGTACCGCACGTGACCGTGCTGATAAATGGATTCAAGCGCAATAATCTTGCTTAGATCTATTGATTGATAGAAAAACCGACTTGTAAGAGTCGGTTTTTTATTATATTGATAACATTAATATTTAATTAAGTTTATTAAATGAGTGATATAGAAAAGGCGATATTCAAAGCAAAACTAGTATTGGAAACAATAACACTAGAGGAAATCCAAAGGTGGGCAATTGAGACATTAGAAAAAGATTCATCGAATGATTTAGCTTTAGAAATATGCTTTCTATCAACACCAGAACAAGTTAGAACCTATTTTAATCAATTATCCCGAAGTCTATTTAATACAGATTTAACAAAGGAATCAGTCAATAACCTCTTAAAAGATTATATTGAAAAACATTTAGAGTTAGTCAAAAGCCAAGAGTTTCTATTTCCTTTTCTTCAGAAGCTCTTGGCTTTATCTAAGGCTGTAGAGAATGAAGATCTTTTTGAGTTATTAAATTACTATGATGACCAGTTCTACTTAAGTTTTGAAGGATATACGCCTTCTGAACCAGAGACTGTATTTAAAGATTTCATAAACGATTTAAAAAATTTCTTATCTACACAGAGTTAAAGATATGGAAAAAAGCAATTCCTCTTAACTTTTAGAATGCGATAATTCAACACTACCCTATTCCATAAAAACACCCTAAAATTCCACTCAATCTAAACTAATCTGAAACTGATATGTCTACCCAATCATGGCTCAGCCAAGGCAACCTTGTGCTTGCAAGTAACAACAAAGGCAAAGTAGTCGAATTTGAACATCTCTTTCAACAACTTAATCTTCCTGTCGAGATCATTCCTCAAGGCAAACTCGATATTGAAGATGCGATTGAAGACGGTCTCAGCTTTGTTGAAAATGCCATTATCAAAGCACGCCATGCCTCTAAGCTTTCAGGTAAACCTGCGTTAGCAGATGACTCTGGACTTTGTGTACCTATTTTAGGTGGTGCGCCTGGCATCTACTCAGCGCGTTATGCTGGCGAGCATGGTAATGATGCTGCCAACAATCAGAAATTGTTGGCTGATCTTGCACCTTTGCGTAAAGAAGGTGAAGCCATTGAAGGGATGTTTGTCTGCGTATTAGCACTGGTCACGCATGCCGAAGATCCACTGCCACAAATTTTCCAAGGTATCTGGAATGGTGAGATTTTAGAAGCTGCTCGTGGTGAAAATGGTTTCGGTTATGACCCTTTATTCTGGCTGCCTGAACTCAATGTTTCGAGTGCTGAACTGAGCAAAGCTGATAAAAATAAAATTAGCCATCGCGGTCAAGCAATGCAGCTGTTTAAAGCCAGTTTGGTTTAAAACACAAAATGCCCTCCTAGATGAGGGCATTTTTTATATGCAGCACTAGACCATAGATCATAATCACCAAACAGCTCACGATGGTTCCCGCAGCAATATAGCGGGCTGAAACACCCGTACCTTGATAATGTGTTTCCAAAGCAACAATATTGGCGGCAGGTGGCAAACAAAATAAGAAAAACAGCACAGGAAGCAATGATTCAATTTGCGGAATCGCAAAAAAATAATAGGTCAACGTACAGATCACTACACCACACAATAGTTTGAACATTAAGGTTCGTGCACTCAGCCACAAATCAACAAAATGTACCCTAGTATGTCTCAGCCACATCCCTAAAATACACATCCCCGCAAAGCTCATCCCAAATTTGGCAATATCATACAGCCCCTCTAGAATAAAATTGCCCTGCAAATGATGAGCCCCCAATAACCATAGAATTAAGGCTGCAAACAAAGCCAAGACTGGAGGTGACTTAAGAACTTTATGCAGTGTTGCAACGTAATTAGTCGGTCCTTCTGAAACCGCAGCAACCGCCCAAATGTTGCCAAACAGTGAGCCACCGATATATAGCGCGATCACGGCACCACTGACCTGCTCCCCAAATAAGGCGATGGCAAATGGAAAACCTAACCAACCAATATTGCTATAACTCATACAAAGCGCTTGTAAGCGATCCTTTGAAAAGTGGAAAAAACAATAGAATAGAAGAATCGATGTAATGAAACTAAATCCCATCAATGCAAAGCTACCCGCCTGATAAAACACCATGTTGTAGATGATCACCACAGGAATAAATAAGCGTGCCAATAAGGAGGATAAGATTTTCTTTGCCTGTTCCGCGACTTTGAATTGAGCAAGCAACAGCCCGAAAATAAAAGCACTGGTGGGGAGAATAAAGGTCATGTCGATCTATTTTTATCATGTCTTGATATGCTGCTTATGCTAGCACTATTTACCGTTGGGTAAATGCACTGTCTTAAAACTGCAATATAAGTGTCACATCTTTGTCATGCCAAGCTGTTGAGATATATCCAAAGTTTTATAGGAATAGAATGATGGCTGGTTTATCAATTTGGCATGTACTGATTTTTGCAATTGTGGTGATTCTACTTTTTGGTACATCTAAACTTAAAAACTTAGGTAAAGATGTCGGTGGTGCAGTCAAAGACTTCAAAAAATCGATGAAAGAAGAAGAAACAGCAGCACCTTTAAATGAACCTCGCACCATTGATGCTCAAGTTAAAAATACTGAAAGCTCAGTAAAAAGCTAAGCGAGCACGATTATGCTGAATTTGGGAATGACCGAAATCTTTTGCTTTGCTGTGATTGCATTGTTGGTACTCGGTCCTGATAAATTGCCAGAAGCTGCACGGTTCGTAGCGAAATGGTATGGAAAAATTAAAAAGTTTATCAACAACATTCAGAACGAAATTGATCGAGAATTACGCCTTTCTGAGTTCCGCGAAGAAATGCAAAAAGAAATTGATAAAATCACTGAACTTGAACGCAGGATGCAACAACAGCTAGACGCGCTTAAAAATACACAAACGCCTTCTGAAGTTGAAGCAGAACAATCTGAGAGCAAAGCTCCAATCACTTATAACTTTTTTTCTCAGCAAGCGATCATTCCTTTCAGTCTTGAATATCAAAAGCAGTTACCTTTCAACGTTGAGCCAAACCTATCAACTCAACAGTTTGATACAGAATTAAAGATTGCCGTATGAGCCAATTACCATCGACTTCAGTCAGTACTGAGGAATCCTTACAACAAATGCCTGTGATGCAGCATTTGATTGTGCTGCGCCAATATCTATTTAAGATTGTTGGGGTAACGATTTTTCTTTTCTTCTGCTTATTACCCTTTAGAAACACTACTTATCAATGGCTCTCTGAACCATTAAGACAACAGCTACCTACAACCTCAACCATGATTGCAACCGATGTCACTGCAACATTCATGGCACCGTTTAAGCTAAATTTATTTGTCGCGTTTATGTTGGCAATGCCATATATCATTTATCAGATCTGGTCATTTATCAAACCAGCACTGTATGAAAAAGAACGCCATTTGGCCATCCCCCTCTTATTAGGCAGTATTGTGCTGTTTTATTTAGGCGTAGCTTTTGCTTATTTCATTACCTTGCCTGCGATTTTGCATTTCTTTATCAGCGTTTCACCTGAAACGGTTGCACCAATGACAGACATCAACAGTTATTTAAGCTTCTGTCTAAAACTTTTCTTAGTATTTGGTTTTACCTTTGAAATTCCAATTATTACTTTAGTTTTGATTTTAATTGGCGTGGTCAGCACCCAAACATTGATCGACAAGCGTCGCTTTATCGTGGTGGGATGTTTTTTTGTAGCGATGTTTGTGACGCCACCCGATGCCTTATCCATGATCATGTTGGCAGTTCCGATGTGGATGCTATTTGAATTGGGTTTATTGTTTGGAAAAATACTAGAAAAAAGAAAAGCATCTACTTAACTTAAATAGTTGATAAACCCCCGAAATTGATCGGGGATTTTTTATTACAACCCTATATTTATTAATCAGTTATAAAATAATAATTGTCTTTAAACTGCCTTCAAACTGTCAGAAAACTGTCATCTACGCTTCATAGAATCGATCAGGATTTATTTACCATATATTACATATACGGATTTACTATGACAGCCAATACCAATCAGCCAAGTCGTCGTGATATTTTAAAATGGTTCGCGGGTGTTCCGTTTTTACCACTCGGGGCAATGGGCACAGCAGCAGCTTTAACTGGTTGCAATGATGACAACGATAATAACGTTGTTACACCACCTGCAAAATTGGTTAAATTTAAAAATGCCAAATTTACGCCAATGGCGGCACCAACCACCACAGCAGAAATGGCCACCACTTCAGTCAAATCAAGTTTAACAGTGACTTGGGAAGACAATACTACAACCGAATATAAATTAGGTTATCAAGAATTTTTCCGCACGGGTATGGAAGTTGACAATATCAACGGCGGAAAAATTATTGCAGGTAGCTATTACGACATTAATAACAAAGCAATCAGAGATACATCGGTTGCAGGTCAAGAACGTCAATTCTTCTCTGACTGTCCAGATGGCTCTTCAATGATTCATCTCAAAGATGCAAAAGTTGATGGCGTCAACAACCCAGTCTTCCATGTGGTTCAGTTTGAGTACACCACACAAAACTTGGCCAAACAAAGTATGTATGGTCAGTTGCCATCTCCTATTGCAGTATTGACCTTAGACCAAGATCAAAAAACTGGACATCTTGCATTGAAAAAATACTTCAATGTCGACATGTCTAAAGTTCATGGCCTATGGATTACCTGTGGTGCCAGTCTTTCACCTTGGAATACGCACCTTTCAAGTGAAGAATATGAACCAGATGCCTTTGATCAAATCGGTAGTACCTTAGCAACATTAAGAGCCTACAGTAAAAATCTATATGGCAATGAAAATACGGCCAATGTCTATAACTATGGTCATTTACCAGAAATCATTCTAGATGGTAAAGGTCGTGGTACTGCAGTTAAGCACTACTGCTTAGGCCGTATTTCACATGAGCTAATTCAAGTCATGCCAGACAACCGTAGCGTGATCATGGGTGATGACTATACCAACGGCGGTTTCTTTATGTTTGTTGCAGATAAGGAAAAAGATTTATCTGCAGGAACGCTATACGTTGCCAAGTACACTGCTGAGTTGAATGAAACTTCTACAGCACCAATTAAATGGATCAAACTGGGTCATACCGACAGTAAAACCATTGAAGACTTAGTCAATGTTCGCGGCATTAAAGCTGAAAACATTATGGAGAGCTTAACCACCGCACCTGCAGACTTAACGGGTTATACGCAGATTGTATTGGATAAGAAAACACTCTGGATCAAGTTAAAAGAAGCCAATAATGGTTTCAGCAAAGCAGAAATCGAATTAGCTGCTGCCTTCCTCGAAACGCACCGTTATGCAGCCCTTAAAGGCGGTAGTATGGCATTCACCAAGATGGAAGGAACCACCGTTAATATTAAGGATAAGGTTGCTTATTCTGCACTTGCCAATATCCAAGATTCGATGATCGAAGGTAAATCAGGTTGGGTTGCTGCACACAATGTTAAATTCAAGAGCACATTGAAAGCAGGCGGTGTACTTGCACATGACCTGAAAGGCAGCCAAGTTGACCACCTAAACAATGTGATCAATAGTGAGTGGACGCCTTACCAAAGCCATATGGTTCTCATGGGCAAGGACATTCCTGTAGATAGCTTGGGCAATACGGCTGATCCAAACAACATTGCAAGCCCAGACAATTTAAAATTCTCTGAAACTCTACGTACTTTGTTCATTGGTGAAGATAGTGGTAACCATACCAATAACTTCCTTTGGGCTTATAACGTGGAGACCAAGTCTTTAGACCGAATTCTGTCTACACCAGCAGGTGCAGAATCTACTGGTCTACATGCGGTTGACTCAGTGAATGGCTGGACCTATATCATGAGCAACTTCCAACATGCGGGTGATAGCTCAAGCCTTTCAGCTGAATTAAAAGCAAAAGTATTAGCCAACTACAATGGTGGTTATAGTGCTAGTGTCGGCTATATCACCGCTGATCCAGTCGGACCATCGATTGAGAAAAAAGCGTAATTTCAGCGTTCAGCTTAAAAAGTAAATGCCGACATCATGTCGGCATTTTTCTATCTCAATCAATCATAATTCAATCATTCAGCTAGTGCTCATACGTATATAAAATAATAAAAAAGCAGACTCATTCTATTCAGGGATTCAAATGGTAGTATTCACCCAGCCAATCTATTTTTATGATAAAAAGCCCCTTTAAAAAGGAGCCCGATTCAATCAATCCAACTTTATTCAATTAATCACCAAAGTCTGAATAATCTTTACTGCTGAATTTGCTATATTTCTTCCAAGGTTCTGCAATATTGATCTGTTGAATATTGGCTTTCATGATGTCATAACGCAAACCATCGAGACTACGCACTTCAACGCGTTTCGCAATATTGTTACGGTTATCCCATTCCACACGAATCTTATTCTTCTTATTTTGAGTTTCATACCAAGTGTTATTGGTATCCTTTTTAATAATCTTCATCCCTTTTAAGGTTTTAGGATCAAGTAACGAATAGACACATGGCCAACAATTGCTTAAACCCAACATATCCACATCTGGATCTTGTAAATGTACAACAGTTTTATCTTCCATCAGCACCAAATTGAGTTTTGGCTGTTTTTTCTGATCAATAAAATAATGCTGAGCTGCTTCGGCTAAATCTAGATGTTTATGCCCACCTTTTTCATGACCATGCTGATGATGTTTAGGTAACACACGCTCAATCCAGATATTCTGAGGATCACGATACATACGTTCCTGAAACACGCTGGTACGGGTCACACCATCATTACCGATATTTTGAGACTCACGGATAATATTGGCACTCAATAACGGTGCAGCATGCAAAGATGTCATTCCCAAACTGAGCAATACCGAACTCATCACTAGACGCATGTTATTTCCTGCATAAAAAAAAACCTCAGTCATAGTGACTGAGGTTTTTTGCAATATGATGAAAATATTGAATAAAGCGTTTATTTAAACCCAAATGCTTCTTTCAATTTACTAAACACCCAAGTATTGTCTCGGGTGCCTTTAAACACCTGTGAACCTGCACCCTCAGCAAATAGTAAGACATCTCCACCGCCATGCGTTTCAGAGCCAACTTTACTGAATTTTACGCCGACTTGTTGCAAGTAATCATCTGCAGCGGCTTCATTGTCAGTAATATCGATACGCGATGTTGGACGTGGTCCACCACCATTACCAAAAACTAAGGTTGTCGATGTTTTACCCTTTACATCAAGATTCGGTGCATGCTTCTTGCCATCGGCCAACACACGCGTACGCGTATCTGTCGCTTTGGCTTCTTGATAGCTATAACTTAAACCTAATATACCTGGGTTGGTCTCAGTTGTTTTTCCTGTACGCGCAGTATAACCGTTAAAGGTCATAGTATGGTCATGGTCCGCAGTCACCACGATCAAGGTATTCTTTAACTCAGGATCCGTTTTCTTGATCTTATCCAAGGCCGTCTTGATCGCATTATCAAATGCAATAGTGTCGTGTAGTGCACGTTTGGCATTGGTTCCATGTAAAGCATGGTCAATACGACCACCTTCAACCATCAAGAAAAAGCCTTTGCCCGCTGTATCTTGTGCCTGTAGTAAATCAATCGATTTTGCTGTCATTTCAGCTAGACTTGGCTGGTTTGGTGCAGTTTTCACACGATCTAGATCATAGGCAAGATGTGATGTTGCTGAATAAAGACCAATATACTTTTTATTCAATGGGGCCGCGACCATATCCGCTTTAGTTTCACCCACAGTATAATTTTTGGCCTTTAATTCATTGAGCAAATTACGTTTATCAATACGCCCGCTAGTATTATTGGCTGCATCAAAAGGCGTGAAATGATTACGTCCGCCACCCATTAATACATCCACACCATCGACTAACTTGGTGTTATAACCCTCACCACCCGGAACAAGCTGTCGTGCGATCTCAAATTGTGCATTACGATTACACACATGAGAGAATGTCGCAGCTGGCGTTGCATGAGTCAATTCTGTGGTGGTAATCGCTCCAACCTTTTTACCATTAGCTTTAGCGAGTTCCAGAATCGTTACAGCAGGGCTGCCTGCTGCAACACTCGAACCAGGTGTTGGGCAATTATTGATGGCATTGGATACGGCAATTTTTTCACCTGATGCAGTACCTGCACTTGGTTCAACCGCAATCGTTCCCGGTGTCATCCCAATCACTTCATTACGGGTTTTCTTCCCCGTCATATAGGCTGCCATAGAAGGCGCACTATCCGTGGTTTGTCCATCTTCTGAGTAGGTCTTGATGCGTACAGTGCGACGCAAGGTGTCCATGGTTAATTTACCAGATTCACCATAACCATAAATACGGCTTGCGGTCACTGTGGTTGGTCCCATACCATCGCCCAAAAAGAAAATGATATTTTTGGCTTCACCCTCAGCCTGTGCACCCGTACTTGCCGCGACTAATGCAACAGTTAAAGCAGATGCTTTCATACCAAACTGACCTAATTTAAATTGTTTTAACATCATCGTTCTCCAGTCTGTTGTTATTTATCTAGGCCAATGGCTTTACGAACTAAGTTAAATACTTCGATATTTTCGAGACTGCCATGGAAGTTATCTGAGCCGACCCCGATTGCGCCAAGGAACACATCAGTACCGCCATGTGTTTCGCTATCCGCAAAACCGGTTTGTACCACTGCTTCTTGTTGGAAATCATCTGCCGCGGTACCAGTACACCAACCTTCTTTATCAATATCAGTTCCACGGCTATCAGTATATTTACCTGCAGCGACTTTGACTGGATTACAGCTATCGTTATCCTTTAAATCACCACGTGCTTCGATACGATCATTGTCTAAACGCTTTTTACCTGTGCCAAAACCAATAATTGGATATGGTGTTCCGTTTTCATCAGTCGCATAGCCAGCTTTGTTATAGTTTTTCACTAGACCCAAGACACTGGTCTCACCACCTTTCACATATTTACCCGTACGTTTTGCATAACCATTCAAGACCATAGTGTGGTCATGGTCAGCAGTCACCACGATCAGTGTATTCTTTAACTCAGGATCTGTTTTTTTGACTTTATCAATCGCTGCTTTAATCGCGTTGTCAAAAGCAACCGTGTCTTGTAAGGCACGTTTCGCATTGGTGTCATGCAGTGCATGGTCAATACGTCCACCCTCAACCATCAAGAAGAAGCTTTTGTTTTTCGCTTGAAGGACATCAATCGCCTTGGTGGTCATATCGGCAAGGCTTGGCTCATCGATTTTCTTATTGGTCCGATCTAGGTCATAGTTCATATGGCTGGCATTGAATAAGCCCAATAATTTTTTAGTCTTGGTTGGATCAATTTTGGTCAAGTCACTACCATTCGCTACAAAGCTATAGCCTTGATCTTGCATTTCTTTGACCAAATCACGACCATCGGCACGCTTACCGCCTGACACAGTTGTTGGTTTAAACTGGCGTAAACCACCGCCCAAGACTACATCCACACCATCGTTTAATTTAGTGTTATATGCGCCCCATCCTGTACCTTTACCTGCAGGAACAAGCTGCGCGGCTATGTCATTTTCAGCATCACGATGACATACATGCGCATAAGTGGTTGCTGGTGTAGCATGGGTAATACGGGTTGTGGTGACAAGCCCTGTACCCATGCCTTGTGCTTTAGCAAGCTCAAGTAATGTTTCTGCTGGTTTCTTGCCTTTATTCGCTGCAACATCGTCACAAGTACTGGTCCCATCTGCTTTAGGCGGGGATGCAATGGTACCTGTCTGCATAGAAATGACTTCATTGTTCATTTTCACGCCCGTCATATAGGCGGCCATAGAAGGTGCACTGTCTGTCACCTGACCATCTTCTGAAAAGGTACGAACAAATGCGGTTTCTGGCAGCGTATCAATGGTCAAATCACCATCTTCACCAACAGAATAAATACGCGATGCGGTTAAGGTGGTAATCCCCATACCATCGCCTAAAAAGAAAATTACATTTTTTGCAGTTGGTGTTTTTGGTACTTCTACTTTTTCATCATTATCATTATCGTTACAGGCTGTCATACCACCCGATAAGATCACCATCAAACTGACCGCCAATAGCTTTTTGGAAAAGCTCATCTTTGATAAGAACATAAAATATCCCCAGATTTATTGTTTGGACGTAATTTCGTTGCATAGACCATAACAATGCTGGGTGACCCTTTTATGTCACCTTGATGACAGTATTATTTCATCTTGTTGTTTTATATATAAATTATGTTATAATATATCAATCTAAAGATTCAAATCGATGTGCAGATCAATCACCTGTCCCTGCTGCTCTCCCTGTTGAGATTTCTCCAACCATTGCCATCCTGTGGTCGTCAATCTTAAAAAATTAGAACATCGTGTCCCATAAATTGGACTTTGAATAAAGGTGGATGACAATAAGGCTTCCATGTCTGGATTAATGCCCGTATCAGGTAACAGATTGGCAATCACTTTACGCTCATCTTCCAAAATGTCCCAAGCAGCGGCATCGATTACTGATTCAGAAATTTGTGTTTGTTGCATCATCGGTAAAAATTCTTGGGTAAAGCGTTTACGCAAATGTTTGGTTTTCTCCCAGTCCTCTGACATTAATCCATTGGAAACCACATAAACACCATTGGCGAGAACCTGTGGGGCTTCACCTCGGTTACTCATATAAACTGCTTGTTCTGTATCTCCAACAAACAGATTAAAACCAGCATAGTCCTGTTGTTGACATTCTAGCTGTTGCGCAAAACGGATGGGCGCTAAATCACTTTCTAAAAAGGATTGGATCAAATGCCCGCGAGACGTCGCATAACTTTTTTGATCGCGACCATTACGAAAATTGGTAACAATTGCCCAACGCCCCGAGTCAGTCACGCCCATCCATGTCCCGCCAGACTGTAAATCTTGCCCTGCCACAATTGCACTCTGCTCCCACGCATGCAAGGATGAACTTGGACGATGATAAAACTCATCACGATTTGAAATGAGGCACAAAGGCATCTCATCTAGCACTTGCCATGCAAAAGCGACAATACACATAGATTATTTTTCTCACATGTTTTGAACATTGATCTTTCACATTGAATGTACAACATTTTTAACATCATTCCGCTACAATCTGCTCAAAATATAAAATTGAGGAACAGCAATGCTGACCTATCCAAATATTGATCCAGTTGCGCTGAGCTTAGGACCTGTCAAAGTGCACTGGTACGGGCTGATGTATCTCTTGGCGTTTCTATGTGCCTGGGGTTTAGCTTCTTATCGCGCTAAACAACGTGATGGCTGGACAGGCGACATGGTGTCAGACCTGGTTTTCTACGGAGCATTGGGTGTTGTACTCGGTGGACGTGTTGGCTATGTGTTGTTCTACGAATTTGGTAAATTTTTAGAAAATCCACTGTGGTTATTCCAAGTCTGGACAGGTGGCATGAGCTTTCACGGCGGCTTCCTCGGTGTGATGATTGCGATGCTGTTTTGGTGTAAAAAATACCAAAAAACATGGTTCCAGACCTTGGACTTTATTGCGCCCTGTGTACCAACAGGCTTGATGTTCGGTCGCTTTGGTAACTTTATTGGTGGTGAGCTATATGGCCGCCCTGTACAAGATCCGAGCTATCCATTCGGGATGATTTTCCCAACAGATCCACTTGGTTTAGTGCGCCATCCTTCGCAAATCTATCAAGCCCTATGTGAAGGTTTGATCCTCTTTATCGTATTGTGGTGGTTTAGCTCTAAACCTCGTCCGCGTATGGCAGTTTCAGCTCTATTCCTTGTCGGCTATGGTATTGCACGCTTCTTTATGGAGTTCTTCCGCGAACCCGATGCAGACCAAGGCTACATTTTATTTGGCTGGATGACCAAAGGTCAGATTCTGAGCTTCCCAATGATTATTATTGGTCTATGGATGATCTGGTACGCTTACCGTAAAAATATTTATGACTGGCAGTTAAAGAAATAATAAAAATGGGAGCGAATGCTCCCTTTTTTAGACCGACGATTTAAGCCATTTATCAATCTTTCGGAAACAGCGTATATTGATTCTATTCCGTTTAGGAGAGAGTCGATGCAAGAACAAAGTCAGCATTTCACTAACTTTAAAGTGCATGAGCTGGTTCTTAGCTTATCTCCCCTACAGTTCAATCAGCAGCTTGTCAGCCAAATCGAAAAATCACTTGGACTCAGTTATATCAGCGAAAATGAGCCGCATCGGGTGTGTTTCGCCAATCAAAATACCGAATTACAAGATGCTTATAAACAGGTGTTTAGCGAAGTTGATCTACTGGATTATCTCTATGCAAGTTTAATCTCAGACCAGCAAAGTGCAGAAAAAATACAGCTACAGAATCCTGCCTTAGCTCCAATTCCCTTCCCAACTGACAATCTTACTTTCTGGAAATTGGTCGCAACTGGGCGGAAATATCGACTTTCGCTGAGTTAAAATTTCCCAACCAAAGCTTTTACAACTTCACCTAAGCGCTTGCCTTGCGCTTCACACAAGATTTTCTCATCTTGACTTAAGCTCTGATCATGACGTGGCCCGCTAACATGACTGGCACCATACGGTGTCCCTCCAGTTTTGGTATTGGACAAGGCAGGAATCGAGTTTGGTAGTCCCATAATCATCATGCCATGATGAAACAACGGCGGTAACATCGTTAGCAACGTACTTTCCTGCCCACCATGCATCGAGCCAGAAGACGTAAACACACAAGCTGGTTTATTATGCAACGCACCGTTCAGCCATAAGCTGGTGGTTTGGTCCCAAAAGTACTTCATCTCACTGGCCATATTGCCAAACCGTGTTGACGAACCTAAGGCCAAACCAGCACAATGCGTTAGATCATCTAAACTACAATAAATATCGCCATCTTCAGGAATACTGGCTTCCGCTTGAGTCACAACAGGAGCTAAATTCGGCACTGTTCGGATACGAGCAGTCACGCCAGCGGCTTCAATTCCATCGGCAATTAGATGCGCCATTTGCTTGGTTGAACCGTATTTACTGTAATAAAGAACAAGAACGTAAGGTTGCATCACTTTCAAGAATTTTGTTAAAAAGAACACTATACGACATTTTTTATATTTTGAGCTGTAGTAAATCCTGTGATTACACCGGATTTTTATTAAAAATAACTAGGATAGAACCCATGATCTTAAATCGTTATCTAAAAAAACTGCCTTTTTTAGAGGAAACATGGTTTCAATTTATTGTGTTTGTGTTACGACGTTTTGAAGCGGATCGCTGTCGGGAACAAGCAGGTGGACTCACCTACACCACGCTGTTTGCAGTAGTGCCGATGTTGACTGTTTTTTTAGTGATTATCTCTTCGATTAAAGCACTCGAGCCTGCCAGACAGCAGTTACAACAACTGATCTATAGTAACTTTCTACCGAAAAGCACTATTGCTTTTGACAAAGCTTTAAATGCCTTTACCGAAAAATCCAGCAACCTGACCATTATTGGTGTGCTGTTCCTGTTTGTCACCACCGTACTAATGCTGACCTCAATCGAGAATGTATTTAACCGAATTTGGCGAGTCAAGGAAACTCGAACTGGCTTAGTCGGTTTTATGCGTTACTGGACCATTATTTCATTAGGACCGATTGTTTTAGGCAGTGCCTTTGTGCTGTCATCAACAGTGGCTTCAATGAATATCCTGAGTAATAACTTTGCAGGCTATCAACTCGATGGCTCGTTTCTGTTATGGCTCATTTCTTTTGTTTTAACGATTGTCGGTTTCTTCATTTTATATTGGACCATTCCTAATCGAACTGTTCCTGTTTTTTCTGCCTTCATCGCAGCGTGCTTTAGTGCGACCGTCTTTGAGGTTTTAAAACGCTTTTTTGGTTGGGTGATGAGTAACTTCACCAGCTATGAAATCGTGTATGGTGCCTTTGCAGCGGTACCGATTTTCCTGCTATGGATTTATTTGTCTTGGAACATAATTCTATTAGGTGTCGAGATCAGTTATGCGCTCACCGCCTTCCATTCAGGTAAAGAACAAAAGCGTCATCCGATATTAATGATGCTGGATATTTTGGAGTTATTTTATAAAAAACAGCAAATCGGACAAAGTGTCAGCGAAAAAGAGCTATTAAATATTATTGGTCGGGGTGAACTCGGTCGCTTACCGTCTTTTATCTTAGAACTCGAAGCCCAAAACCTGATTATGCGAACAGATAAAGACGAATATGTCTTGGTCCGTAATCTGGCTCAGGTGGATTTCTGGAGCTTCTTCACCGCCCTGCCTTATCCACTACCGTTACGTCCCGATGTTGAGCATATCCATCAGGATGATGAATGGATGGAACGGCTCGGCCCTTCATTGGTTGAAAGTAATGATTATTTAGCAGCCAAGCTATCTATTCCACTTTCCACCCTATTTGAACAGAAGTAACTAAAAGACCTCTTGCGAGGTCTTTTTTTATTTCCTTAACCAGCCCTGTAAACTCACCACCACAATGCCAAGCAAGACTAGTGCAGAACCAATCACAAAATTCAGTTCAATTTTTTCGCCCAATAACCACACACCAAAAGCCATCCCAAATAAGGGGGTCAGGAAGGAAAAAACGCCGAGGCGGGAAGCTAAATAATTTCGTAGCAACCAGAACCACGCCAAGAAACTAGCGAAAGAAACCACCAAGGTATGAAATGCTAGACTGCCCATTACCAACGGGGTGAAATGAATCGTGGCCTGCCCCAGAACCAGAGCCGCGCCAAACAACAGCACAAAACTCCCCGCCAATTGATAAAACAAGGTTTGTGTTACTGTAGCTTGCGCCAGTGAGGATAAGCGTACGGTAATGGTGGTTGCCGCCCAAGCAATACTCCCCGCCAAAGCCAGTAAGTCACCCCATAACATCTGCCGATCCGCAATTGACCCGCCTGAATTAGTACGTAAGAACGTCACCACAATCCCTAGAAAGGCAATCCCAATGCCTGTCCATTGCAACAGACTGAGACGCTCTGAAGGAAGTTTCCAATGCAAGCCCAAGGCCACAAAAATCGGCGCGGTATATAGGAGTACCACTGCATGTGAAGCTGAGGTTAGCTGTAAGGCTTGTGCCAATAAAAAGAATTCTAAAGAAAATAAAAAGGCAACCAGCGCACCCGCTTTTAAATTCTGACGATTAAACAGCTGACTGCTTTTATCGAGATACAACAACGGTAATAGCAGCAGTGCTGCAAGGCCCGAACGCAGCGCGATTTGCATTAAGGGTGAAATATCAGGAGCTGCCATTTTTAAAATGACTTGTTGCAGTCCCCAGATCATACACAGTACGATCATCAGACCCGATGCCGTTGCATCTAATGCTTTACGCTCATCCATTGCGCGCTCCTGATTTTATGGTTTGAGCACCAATATAAGACTGTCGTATTTTCATGATATAGTGAAAATACGACAATAGATGCGTGTTTTCAGGCAATTCTCATGTTATGAAAAAATCAGCACAACGGATTCAAGATTTTCAGCCAATCCCGACCTACAACGATATTCCTGCACCTTTATGGCTTCAGATTCGGGATGCACCTGCAGAGACTTTTTACCCACAACACGCGCACGCTTGGGGGGAGTTTATCTATGCTTTTGACGGTGTATTAGAAGTCAATATTGAGCAAATACATTATTTAACCCCACCACCTTATGGGATTTGGCTACCACCGCATTTACAACATAGCGGCATCAATCGTAACGAGGTCACCCATTGCACCTTGTACGTGCATGAATCACTCTGCCAAAATATGCCTGAACAGGCAGGCATCTTATTATCTGCACCCTTAGTTTCTGCACTGCTCGAACATATCCGCAAGCATCCCTTTTCTGAACAAGATCCAGAGTATTTACGCTTGCTTCAAGTCTTACTCGACTCACTGACCCATGCTGAACTTGTCGGCAGTTATTTGCCTACAACACAGCATCCTGCACTGGCTAAAATATTAACCCATTTACATGAATTTCCTTCGGATAACAGTACCTTGGAACAGCTTGCACAAATGATTAATATGACTGAGCGTACCCTTGCCCGTTATAGCCAGAAAGAATTAGGCATGTCGTTGCATGAATGGCGGCAACGTTTAAAAGTGATGAAAGCGATGTCGATGTTGAATCAGGGTAAAACCATTGAGAATATTGCTTTGGACTTAGGTTATGCCAGTTCATCGGCTTTTATTTATATGTTTAAACGTTGGATGCACTGTACCCCTGACCAATTCCGAAAACTGTATCAAGGCAGTTAAGCTTTGACTGAGTTTGTATTTAAGGTTAAACAAAAACACATGTGTTGAGCTATAAAAAAAGGCGCTGATTACAAAACCAGCGCCATCGTATTTCAATTTATGCTTTTACAAACGTATTCCAGTCGTATTCGCCAGACTGAGTAATCAACTTCATGATCAATTGGTCATTGGCACGTAATGCTCCAACACCAGCAGGCGTACCCGTCATAATGACATCACCGACTTCAAGACTAAAAGATTTGTTAATCTCTACCAGTAAAGTCCCAATATCGAAAATCATATCTTTGGTAAAACCGTGCTGACGGTCTACTCCATTAATATTCAAAATTAGCTCTAACTCTTGTAAGTCACCAATTTCATCTGCTTCAATCCAGTCTGCGAGAATACATGCACCATCAAAAGCTTTGGCACGTTCCCACGGCTCGCCTTTAGATTTTAAATCACCCTGCAAATCGCGTAGGGTCAAATCTAAGCCCAAAGTCACCGCACCGATTGCTTCTAAGGCTTTGGCTGGATCGGTTTCTTGCGATAAAGGATGTGCTATTTGCAAGCAAATTTCGCACTCATAGTGACACTCACCTAATGCTTGATTCCAGCTTACGCCTTGTTCTAAAGAACCGATACTGCTTGGCGGCTTGATAAAGAGCAACGCGCGATCAGGAATGGCATTCCCCAACTCTTTCGCATGTTCAGCATAATTTCGACCCACACACACAATTTTTGAAGGACGTGTACTCATGAAAACTCCTTGTTCTTTCAACCGTCGATAAACTTACTTTTTAAAACTATTCTCGAATTTGCTTTGATCTGCTGAATTGCTAAATGCACGTTTAGGCACAATCACTACAGTATGACTTTTCAGCTCCAACATATAGGTCAACTTGCCAATCGCAAACGATTGAACCTCTGCATATTGCGCTGTTTGTTTTTTACCTGCTGCATAAAGCTCAAAATGATCTTGGTACAAATCGATCCCTTGCTCACTTTTACCAAATTGATAGCGAACAAATTGGCGTTTGAACAGCATAGGTAATAACCAATATCGCATGACACCCTGCATAATCAGAAAAAAAGCACCAAGAGCAACGTAATAACGCCCAACACCAGAAAAACCTAAATAGATGCCCCACAAAATAATCGCAATACTAATCACAGGGGTTAAAAAACGACTAAAGGTCTTTTTTCCAAAAGTGACCAAAGCAAAACCATCTTGTGATTCTTCTAAGTTTAGATAATAGCGCACCGACACACTTGGACGTTGTTCAGACATTTTAGATTTCTAACATTTGAAAAAACTGGCTTATTAGAACATAAATGATCCAATGGGAAATCACATTTATCGTGATTTAATGCAAAATTTAAATGTGATTTTTTCTATTCTTTTTAATTCAGGTTTTAGATCAAGTCGCTTGTTAGAGAAATACTGACCAGACTAGATCTACAATTATTTTCACCATTTCATGCCATTTTAAATCTTTCTCATCAGTATATTTTATCCTGAACATCAGTCTTTTAGGCCATTTCAATGAATTATGGATAAGAGATATACGCAATACGACTACTTTTTAACCTAAAAATTTATTAAGGTGAATTCTTCAAAATAGATGATCCAATCTATAGACATACGCAAAAACAAGGAATGTGAACGTGATGGCTAATACTAATGTGCTGCTATATTGTGGTCTCTTACTTGGAATGTCCCAATCCTGTATGGCACAAATCTTACCTTGGACAGACAATATTCCAAGTGCCCTACAACCCTTTCAAAATAGTCCGCAACTTTTAGCCAGTTACACCCAAAACAATATTTTTATTTATGGCCATCCTGCAACAAAAACAGCATTACCCACACTGAAAAGTAATCCTCAGCCTAGTGTTGGTTTTACTTCAGCATCGATCATTGTTCCCGTTAATACACAGCAAGTGGCAAAAACACTGACCGACTTCAGCCACTATGTCGGTTTATTCCCAACGCTTAAATCGGCGAAAATAGTGGAACAATCTGGCAACACGATTCAAATGAAATATCGTGTCTCGATTCCGACCCCAATTCCTGTGCTCAACTTTAATGAAGATGTCACCCTACAACACCAGATTAAGCCGAATAGTATTGCCAATTTAGTCATTGACGCTCCTATTCCTTATGCAATCGGAAAATTTGAATGGTTTGCTCTGGACGAGAACCGAACTTTAATCACCTTAACTCAGTGGGGTGACTTAAATCAGCCCAAAGGATTTATTTTTAAGCAAATTCTTAATGCCATCCCTGACGTAAAACCCGGTATTCCGAGTAGCGTCAATACATTTACATTAGAAGCATTAAGAACCCGTTTTAGTAAACAAGAAACCATACTACTCAACCCAGGACAAATTCCAGCGACACAATTCAATGCAGAACAGCTCAATAAAATCACACAACTAATTCAAACGGCTCAGCAACCTGTCAGTATTATTCATGCACCAACCAGTATGCTGTATACCCATGGTCGGGAAACAATGCGCTTCACCACCACGTATCAGTTCTATAAGCAATCTCCTCAACCTTTACAAAAATGGCTGAGTCCATTGGCCTACCAAGAGTTATTTCCTCGACAGATTAAAAAAGTGATCGCCTCTCCTGTTCAAAATCAAGAGCAGGACGCAGATATTAAAGTCAATGTTGGCCTTGGTGTCATCAATATACCGTTCGCATTTAAATTACGTTTTAATTATCCGCAGGCAGATGAAAATAATTTTTATGCCAATGGCGGTGACCTACGTTTTATTAAAGGAAAAATGAAACTGAACTCACTCAACCACGGGACTTTATTGACCATGACCAGCGCAATGAAAATCGATGAAAAAGCTCCCTTTCTATTAAGAGCAATGCGCAGTCTGCCTTATCACGACGTACTACCTGCGGTGGGCGGTAATACCGTATTTGTACAAAAAATCAAAGCAAAAATTTGAGGCACAAAAAAACCGCAATTAAGCGGTTTATTTATTCAAATTGGTGCGCTCAGAGAGATTCGAACTCCCGACCCCTTAGTTCGTAGCCAAGTGCTCTATCCAGCTGAGCTATGAGCGCATATTTGATGGAGCGCATTATACGCACTTTCCACCAAATGATAAGCCTTTTTTCACAAGATTGCATTCAACTGGCTATAGATTCGGCATCCAGTGACTATTGGAATAAAAAACGAGCAGATTAATGTTTGAATGAGCATAGACATCTCTCCAGTCAATGTCCGACACAGATATTCAATTATTTCAAACATTCAATCACACCTAAGTAAATGATTAAACTTTAAATATATCGGTTCTAATGATTTTATATTTCTATCGACTTTATAACTTCTATAAAGAATTAGCATTCCGAATAAGAACTAGTCATAAATTCGCTGAAAAAATACATCTCTTTGTTTTCTATTATTTTTATACTCCCTTAAAAATATGATACAAAGCACAATATTGACTTTAATTAGATAACTATTAAATACTAATAAACACATTATGGGACAGGAGTCACATAATTATTAAGGCTTAATAAAATAAAACTCCAATAATTATAGGTATATCGACATGTTATTTAAAAATATTTTATCACCCATTAAAGGGATTCTGTCTCTTTCTAGCAATAGCCAAGGATCCTCCTCTTCGGTTAATACTGTACCCACTGTAAAAAATACAGTCATCGAAGACAGCAGCACTCTTACTCATACAAATAGTGGTACGAATACGAGTCATGGCGGTTTGCTCAACGACATAGCGGCAGGGAATGGTAGTCACAACTACGGTCCAGGATTAGGTAACGCAAACGATTTTAGCTTTACCCCCTCTTTCACAGCAGCGTTCCAGCCTTTCAGTAATTCATTTTCATGGCTAGGCACGACAACACCTCTTACAACGGCCAATACAACGCCAACAACATCAACAACTCAAATCCACGATAACGATATTGTTAATAATAGTAATACAGGTACCCAAGCTGGCAATGGCAATGCTGGTGGCTTATTAAATGGTATCGCGGCAGGCAATGGTGAACATAATTATGGCGTTGGAAATGGCAATGCTGACGATGCCAGCGTAACAGTGCCATGGACCACGCCAGTCCAAGCAATCAGTAATTCAATCGCTGCTGTTGGCGGTGCTGATATCAACGCGGTGAATACATCACCCACAACATCTTCAACTCAAATTCAAGATAATGATACGACTAACAATAGTAATACGGGCATAGGTTCTGCTGGGAACGGCAGCGCTGGTGGTCTATTAAATGGCATTGGTGCTGGTAACGGCGAACAAAATTATGGAATTGGCAATGGTAATGGCGACGATGCTGGTATCACCACACCTGTTACGACACCATTCCAAGCAATCGGCAACTCAGCCGCAGCGATAGGTGGTGGTAATATCAATGGAATTAATAGCACTTCAACCACAAATAGCAGTGTAATTGATGACAATGATACAACCAACAACAGCAATAATGGCGTTGGTGTAGCTGGTACGGGCAATGGAGTGGGTGCTGGTTTACTTAACGGCATTGGTGCAGGGAATGGTGAACATAACTATGGTATTGGCAATGGTAACGGTGATGATGCAAGTGTGACCATACCTTGGACCACACCTGTTCAAGCAGTGGGTAATTCTGTTGCAGGCATTGGTGGTGGCGATATCAATTCGGTAAATACATCAACAACCAGTACCTCCAGTACAATCCACGACAATGACACCATAAATAATAGCAATAATGGTACAGGCCTAACAGGTACCGGCAATGGTCTTGGTGGATTGGGTAACGGCCCAGCGGCAGGCAACGGGCAACAAAACTATGGGATCGGCAATGGTAACGGTGATGATGCCAGCGTCACAACACCAATCACTGTGCCAGTCCAAACTATTGGTAATTCAGTCGCAGGGATTGGCGGTGGTGATGTAGATTCTGCCAACAATACATCAACAAGTTCAGCGACAACGATTCAAGATAATGACACCACTAACAACAGTAATAACGGTGTGGGTGCAGCTGGAAATGGCAGCAATGGTGGCTTATTAAATGGCGTATCTGCTGGCAATGGTGAACATAACTACGGTATTGGTAATGGTAATGGTGAAGATGTGGATATCACCACACCATGGACCACACCTGTACAAGCAGTTGGCAACTCAATTGCAGGAATTGGCGGTGGTGATGTAGATTCGGTCAATACATCAACCACAACTTCAACCACCAATATTCAAGACAATGACACAACCAACAATAGTAATAATGCAACTGGCGTCCTTGGCAATGGTTCTGGCGGTTTAGCCAATGGTCCAGCAGCTGGTAATGGTGAACAGAACTATGGGATCGGCAATGGCAACGGTGACGATGCCAGCTTTACTGCACCCGTCACTGTACCATTCCAAACAATTGGCAATTCAGTTTCAGGCATAGGCACAAACGATGTCGATTCCGTAAACAATGTTTCAACCAACTCAAGCACAGCGATTCAAGACAATGATACAACCAACAACAGCAACAATGGGGTTGGATCAGCGACTAATGGTAATGAGGGTGGTTTACTCAACGGTGTATCCGGAGGCAATGATGAAAATAACTTCGGTATCGGCAATGGCAATGGTGACGATGCAGATATCACCACACCATGGACCACACCTGTACAAGCTGTAGGTAACTCAGTGAATGGTATTGGTGGCGGTGATGTTAATTCTGTCAACACTGCAGCAACGACATCGACCACACATATTCAAGACAATGACACAACCAACAATAGCAATCATGCCACTGGTGTGGCTGGCAATGGTTTTGGCGGTATAGCCAACGGTCCAGCCGAAGGCAATGGTGAACAAAACTATGGGATCGGCAATGGTAATGGCGATGATGCAAGTGTCACCATACCTGTGACCTCGCCTGTCCAAGGTCTAGGCAACTCAGTTTCTGCAATTGGTGGTGGTGATGTTAATTCGGTGAATACTGCTCCGACCAATGCCTCTACCGTGATCGAAGATAACGACACCATCAACAACAGCAACAGTGGTGTTGGTGCAACAGGCAATGGCAGTGCAGGCGGTCTATTAAATGGTGTTTCTGCAGGCAATGATGAACACAACTATGGTATCGGCAATGGCAATGGTGATGATGCCAGCGTCACGACACCCATTACGACACCAGTCCAAGTTCTTGGTAACTCAGTTGCGGGCGTTGGTGGTGATGTAGACTCCGTCAATACAGCGCCAACCAATACATCGAATATTGTTTATGACAACGATACAACCAACAATAGCAACAATGGCATCGGTACAAATGCAGGTAATGGCCTTGGTGGTTTAGGTAATGGTCCAGCAGCAGGCAATGGCGAACAAAACTATGGTATTGGCAATGGTAACGGTGATGATGTAGATATTACTGCCCCATGGACAACACCTGTTCATGTCTTAGGTAATTCAGCGGGTGTTATCGGCGGTGGCGATGTTAGTTCTGTCAATAATGGTTCTACCAACACACTCAACTATGTACAAGACAATGACACAACCAACAATAGTAACAATGGCACTGGTGTCACTGGAACAACAGGCAATGGTGGTGATGGCTTACTCAATGGTGTAAGTGCTGGTAATGGTGAGCATAATTACGGTATTGGCAATGGCAATGGCGACGATGCCGATTGGACATCTCCAGTCACAACGCCAATCAATTTCATGGGTAACAACATCTCTGGACTGGATAATGACTGTGATCCGAATGATCTCGGTAATACCTCAACCAATACAGCAACAACCAATACAACCAACATCGTCTCAGACAATGACAACATCAACCATAGCAACAATGGTACAGGTGCTGGTAGTGGTACTGGTAACGGTGTAGGCGGACTGCTTAGTGGCGTTGGTGCAGGTAATGGCGAACAAAACTATGGTATTGGCAATGGCAATGGTGATGACGTTGATGTTGTTACACCTGTCACCACCCCGATCAATGGTTTAGGGAATGAGTTTTCTTTTGTTGGTGATGCAAATAATGCGTCCCACAATAATGCAGCAACCACAACAACCAATACTGTGCTAGATAACGACACCACCAACAACAGTAATAATGGTGGTACTGGAACAGCCACAGGTAATGGTGTTGGCGGTGGTATAGGCAATGGTATTGGTGCAGGGAATGGTGAACATAACTACGGTATTGGCAATGGTAATGGCGATGACGCAAGTGTAACCATGCCTGTTACCGCGCCAGTCAACGGTTTAGGTAACTCTTGGACCTTCTTTGGTGATACAACCAATACATCTGTCAATAACGGCTCAACCACAACAACCAATAACCTGCAAGATAATGACACAACCAACAATAGTAATAACGGCACAGTTGTAGGTGGTACTACTGGTAATGGCGTTGGCGGTGGTATAGGCAATGGTATTGGCTCTGGCAATGGAGACCATAATTTTGGTATTGGTAATGGCATCGGCAGTGATGCCAATGTCGTCGCTCCAATCACAAGCCCTGTTAATTTCTCTGGTAATGCAGGCTCTATTTTTGGTAATGCAACATCAAACTCAATTAACAACTCCTCTACAACAGCCAATAACAATTTCCAAGACAACGATACGATCAACAATAGCAATAACGGTGGCGTAGCAAGCGGTTCTGGTAGTGATCTTGGAGGTATTCTGAACGGTATTGCCGCAGGTAATGGTGAGCATAACTACGGTATTGGCAATGGTATTGCAGATGATTCGAGTATCGTAATCCCAATTACCACACCATTAAATGCATCAGGGAATGCCTTCTCAATCTTTGGTGATGCAACTTCAAATTCACAAAATAACTCTTCAACCACGACCAACAACAATGTTCAAGACAACGATACAACCAATAACAGCAATAACGGCGGTAACGGTGCAGATGGCTTAGGTGGCGGTATTGGTAATGGTATCGCTTCAGGTAATGGTGAACACAACTACGGCATCGGCAATGGTATTGCAGATGACGCAAGTATCATTATCCCGATCACAACGCCTGTGAATGCATCAGGTAATGCCTTCTCTATCTTTGGAAATGCGACAGCAAATTCAACCAATAATTCATCTACGACAACCAATAACAATTTCCAAGACAATGATACAACCAACAATAGTAACGGCAGCGGTACAGGTGTCGGTTCTGGCGGTGGTATCGGTAATGGTATCGCATCAGGCAATGGTGAACATAACTATGGTATCGGCAATGGTATTGCGGATGACGCAAACTTTGTCGCACCAATTGCAATCCCCGTTAACTTCTCTGGCAATGCCATTTCCTTATTTGGTACTGCAACCTCAACTTCAACCAATAATGCTACAACGACTACACATAATAACTTCCAGGACAATGACACCGAAAATAATGGTTCGATTGGCAATGGATCTGGTGGTATCGGTAATGGTATTGGTGCAGGCAATGGCGACCATAACTATGGTATCGGCAATGGCGTTGGAGATGGTACCAACGTCGTGACTCCAATTACCATTCCAATCAATTTCTCAGGCAATGCAATCTCTGTACTCGATCTAAATAGCATCTCTCACGGTGATCTAGTTACTCCTGTAACCAATCTCGTCACGGTTGTGACTGGTGATGCTGACAGCACAGGTGTCTTAGGTACTGTCACAGGTGCAGTCGGCGGTGTAACCGCTAGCGTAGAAGGCATTATTAGTGGCGACTACAACCCTATTGATGTTGTCACGGGTATTGTTGGTGGTGTCCTCAGTGGTGAGGGTGGCAGTCCCCTTGATCTGGTGACTGGTCTAGTTGGCGGTGTAATCGGTGGTGGAGGTGGCAATCCTCTCGACATCATTACTGGAACAATTGGTGGAGTGATTGGTGGTGACGGTGGCCCTCTTGGTGCAGTAACAGGCATTATCGGTGGTCTTACGGGTGGCATCGGTGGTGGTGACGGTGGTCCTCTGGGCGCAGTCACTGGAATCATCGGTGGCATTACTGGCGGTATCGGTGGCGGTGACGGCGGCCCTCTTGGTGCAGTAACAGGTATTATCGGTGGTCTTACGGGTGGCATCGGCGGTGGTGACGGCGGTCCTCTGGGTGCAGTCACTGGAATCATCGGTGGCATTACTGGCGGCATTGGCGGTGGTGACGGCGGTCCTCTTGGCGCAGTCACAGGTATTATTGGTGGTCTTACTAATGGCATCGGTGGTGGTGACGGTGGTCCTCTCGGTGCTGTAACAGGCATTATCGGTGGTCTTACTGGCGGTATCGACGGTGGTGACGGCGGTCCTCTTGGCGCAGTCACAGGTATTATTGGTGGTCTTACTAATGGCATCGGTGGTGGTGACGGTGGTCCTCTCGGTGCTGTAACAGGCATTATCGGTGGTCTTACTGGCGGTATCGACGGTGGTGACGGCGGTCCTCTCGGTGCAGTCACAGGCATTATTGGTGGTCTTACTAATGGCATCGGTGGTGGTGACGGTGGTCCTCTCGGTGCTGTAACGGGCATTATCGGTGGTCTTACTGGCGGTATCGGTGGTGGTGACGGTGGTCCTCTGGGTGCAGTCACTGGAATCATCGGTGGTCTTACTGGTGGCATCGGTGGTGGTGACGGTGGTCCTCTTGGCGCAGTCACTGGAATCATCGGTGGTCTTACTGGCGGTATCGGCGGTGGTGACGGTGGTCCTCTGGGCGCAGTCACTGGAATCATCGGTGGCATTACTGGCGGTATCGGTGGCGGTGACGGCGGCCCTCTTGGCGCAGTAACAGGCATTATCGGTGGTCTTACTGGTGGCATCGGCGGTGGTGATGGTGGTCCTCTTGGTGCAGTAACAGGTATTATCGGTGGTCTTACGGGTGGCATTGGCGGTGGTGACGGCGGCCCTCTTGGCGCGGTCACTGACATTATTGGCGGTATCACAGGCGGCATCGGCGGTGGTGACGGTGGTCCTCTCGGTGCTGTAACAGGCATTATCGGTGGTCTTACTGGCGGTATCGACGGTGGTGACGGCGGTCCTCTTGGCGCAGTCACAGGTATTATTGGTGGTCTTACTGGTGGTATCGGCGGTGGTGACGGTGGTCCTCTCGGTGCTGTAACAGGCATTATCGGTGGTCTTACTGGCGGTATCGACGGTGGTGACGGCGGTCCTCTTGGCGCAGTCACTGGAATCATCGGTGGCATTACTGGCGGTATCGGTGGCGGTGACGGTGGTCCTCTGGGCGCAGTAACAGGCATTATCGGTGGTCTTACTGGTGGTATCGGCAGCGGTGACGGTGGTCCTCTTGGCTCAATAACAGACATTCTCAGCGGTATTACTGGTGGTATTGGTGGCAGTGACGTGATTTCTGGCGTTGCTCAACCTATCCAAATTGTTGTTGGAAGTGGCAACCTAACACTCGATTTATTACAAGAGAATATGAGTAATATCTTCAGTAGTGGGAATGTACTTGAAGGACTAACCAACCTTGTTCATGTGAATAATGACAATGGTGGTAATAGTATCGATAGCATTTTGAATATCATCACGGGCACAGTTTCTTCTAGTACTTCTGGAATCGCAGCTGGAGAACCTCATCCAAATGGTGGTAGCATTACCGATCTCATTTCGGTTTCATCACCATTAACAAGCCTAACCGATCATCTATTTGGCTCATTTCATCACTTTTAAAATATAACGATAAGAAAAGCCACTTTCATCAGTGGCTTTTCTTGCAGCTTAATTCGTTCATCAAACTAAAATCAAAATACTGCACGGAGAACATATTTGATTGGTAAGTTTTTTTAAATAACAAGTCAATAACAACATAAACAATACGACTTTAGATCTATTAAAATTTTAAAAAAATTAATTAAGAAAAAATTTAAAACATTGATCTTTATTAACTAAATAAATGCAAAAAACACTAGAAATATTTTTTTGCAAACCAGTAACAAATTTTAAAACTTTCTTTTCAACACAGTATTTATAGTGCATAGATTAAGCTAAAACAATACCTTAATTGCATGATAATAAACACTTATTCTACTAAAATTAAAGTCATTCCAAGCTTTCAAATAAAATACAAGTGTAAATTTAGTTAAAATTAACAGCCAATAAATATATTAAAATTCAATATTTTAAATTCACATTTAACAATCATATTCCAATCCGTTACAGATTGACAAAATAATAGCCACATATAACACTAAATATGATTAATGTGACCTTAATCACAAAAATATCATAGCAATTTAATAATTACTCAAAACAACACAACTTTATAAATATAGGTATCGTTATGCTTTTCAAAAGTCTTTTTTCACCCATTAAAAGTATTACTTCAAGCTTAGTTGATAGTAGTACATCTACATCACACGTTGGCGGTTCAATCCTTGCTCCTTTATCCTTATCTACAATTACAAATATCGTTTCAACAAATACCGTAACTCATACGGTAAGTAATCTTACAGGTGGAGCAGCCAACAATCCTATAAGTTCAATTACTAGCATTCTGGGGAATGTGACAGGCAGTAGTAGCCCACTTTCAACAGTCACAAATATTCTAGGCGGTGTTACAGGCGGCGCAAGTGGCAATCCACTTGGTGCAGTAACAGGAATTCTTGGAGGAATTACGGGCGGAAACGAGGGTGGTCCACTTGGTTCAGTCACAGGCATTATTGGTGGTCTTACGGGTGGAACAAATGGTGGTCCACTTGGTGCAGTTACAGGCATCATCGGTGGTCTTACGGGTGGAACTGAGGGCGGCCCACTTGGTGCAGTCACTGGAATCATTGGCGGTATCACTGGTGGAGCTGAAGGTGGCCCACTTGGTGCAGTCACAGGCATCATCGGTGGTATTACAGGTGGTGATTTAGGCAATAATCCCGTAACAGGCGTCATTCAAACAGGTATTGATGTCCTTCAAGGTGTGGAAAGCTTAAAGACTGAAATCATTAATACAGGAATTGATACTGTCGCAGGCACCATTATCAGTGCAGTTCACCAATCTGAACACCCTATTGGAGATCTAGCTCATTTAGGTACCCTCACCTTTGAGACTTCACGGGATACCGTTAACGGCACACTGGAAGCAGTTTCTGATTTAGCCGGTGCGGATATCGGTGGTGCTGCGAGCGCTCTGACTGGTGTTGTTGGTACGCTTGTGAATAACGGTTCAGTTGCGTCAAATACAGTGCAGCATATCATTGGTGATGTAACCAACATTGGTAGCACAGGTCCATTAGGTACTGTCACAGGTATTATTGGTGGCATTACTGGCGGTATTGGTGGTGGTGAAGGTGGTCCTTTAGGTGCAATCACAGGCATTATCGGCGGTGTCACTGGCGGTATTGGTGGTGGTGAAGGTGGTCCTTTAGGTGCAATCACTGGCATTATCGGTGGGATTACTGGCGGTATCGGTGGTGGTGAAGGCGGTCCTTTAGGTGCGATCACTGGCATCATCGGTGGGATCACTGGCGGCATTGGCGGTGGTGAAGGCGGTCCTCTTGGTCCTATCACAGACATTATCGGTGGGATTACTGGCGGCATTGGCGGTGGTGAAGGCGGTCCTTTAGGTGCAATCACAGGAATCATCGGTGGCATCACGGGTGGTGACTTAGGTAATAACCCTGTCACGGGCGTAATCCAAACAGGTATCGATGTCCTTCAAGGTGTTGAAAGTCTAAAAACAGATATTATCAACACAGGTATTACTACCGTAGGTGGTGCAATTAGCGGTGTTCTTCCGGGCGTTCATCCAGTTACTGATCTAACCAATCTAGGTACCCTCACCTTTGAAACTTCACGTGATACGGTAAATGGTACACTGGAAGCAATTTCTGATTTAGCGGGTGCGGATATCGGTGGTGCTACGAGTGCTCTGACTGGTGTAGTTGGTACACTCATTAACAATGGTTCAACTGCTTCTGGTCTGGTTCAGCATATTGCTGGTGACATCACTGATGTCGGTGGTCTAATCGGTGGCGTGACTGGTGGAATTGGCGGTGGTGAAGGCGGTCCTTTAGGTGCGATCACTGGCATTATCGGTGGGATTACTGGTGGTATTGGTGGTGGTGAAGGCGGTCCTTTAGGTGCAATTACAGGAATCATCGGTGGTATTACAGGTGGTGACTTAGGCAATAACCCTGTCACAGGTGTGATCCAAACGGGTATCGATATCCTTCAAGGTGTTGAAAGTCTAAAAACAGATATTATCAACACAGGTATTACTACCGTAGGTGGTGCAATTGGCGGTGTTCTTCCTGGTGTTCATCCAGTTACTGATCTAACTAATCTAGGTACCCTCACCTTTGAGACCTCGCGCGATACAGTAAACGGTACATTAGAAGCAATTTCTGATTTAGCGGGTGCGGATATCGGTGGTGCTGCGGGTTCGCTTACAGGTGTTGTCGGCACATTGATTAATAACGGTTCAACTGCTTCTGGTCTGGTTCAGCATATTGCTGGTGACCTCACTGATGTTGGTGGCCTCATCGGTGGGATCACTGGCGGAATTGGCGGTGGTGAAGGCGGTCCTCTTGGCGCAATCACAGGAATCATCGGTGGGATTACTGGCGGTATCGGTGGTGGTGAAGGCGGTCCTTTAGGCGCGATCACAGGCATTATCGGTGGCATTACTGGTGGAATTGGCGGTGGTGAAGGTGGTCCTCTCGGTCCTATCACAGACATTATCGGTGGGATTACTGGCGGTATCGGTGGTGGTGAAGGCGGTCCTTTAGGTGCGATCACTGGCATTATCGGTGGGATTACTGGTGGTATTGGTGGTGGTGAAGGCGGTCCTCTTGGTCCTATCACAGACATTATCGGTGGGATTACTGGTGGTATCGGTGGTGGTGAAGGCGGTCCTTTAGGTGCAATCACAGGAATCATCGGTGGCATCACGGGTGGTGACTTAGGTAATAACCCTGTCACAGGTGTGATCCAAACAGGTATCGATGTCCTTCAAGGTGTTGAAAGCCTAAAAACAGATATTATCAACACAGGTATTACTACCGTAGGTGGTGCAATTAGTGGTGTTCTTCCGGGTGTTCATCCAGTTACTGATCTAACTAATCTGGGTACCCTCACCTTTGAGACCTCACGCGATACAGTAAACGGTACATTAGAAGCAATTTCTGATTTAGCGGGTGCGGATATCGGTGGTGCTGCGGGTTCGCTTACAGGTGTTGTCGGCACATTGATTAATAACGGTTCAACTGCTTCTGGTCTGATTCAGCATATTGCTGGTGACATCACTGATGTTGGTGGCCTCATCGGTGGGATTACTGGCGGTATCGGTGGTGGTGAAGGCGGTCCTTTAGGCGCGATCACAGGCATTATCGGTGGCATCACTGGCGGAATTGGCGGTGGTGAAGGTGGTCCTCTCGGTCCTATCACAGACATTATCGGTGGGATTACTGGCGGTATCGGTGGTGGTGAAGGCGGTCCTTTAGGTGCAATCACAGGAATCATCGGTGGGATTACTGGTGGTATTGGTGGTGGTGAAGGCGGTCCTCTTGGTCCTATCACAGACATTATCGGTGGGATTACTGGCGGCATTGGCGGTGGTGAAGGCGGTCCTTTAGGTGCAATCACAGGAATCATCGGTGGCATCACGGGTGGTGACTTAGGTAATAACCCTGTCACGGGCGTAATCCAAACAGGTATCGATGTCCTTCAAGGTGTTGAAAGTCTAAAAACAGATATTATCAACACAGGGATTACTACCGTAGGTGGTGCAATTGGCGGTGTTCTTCCGGGTGTTCATCCAGTTACTGATCTAACTAATCTAGGTACCCTCACCTTTGAGACCTCGCGCGATACGGTAAATGGCACACTGGAAGCAATTTCTGATTTAGCGGGTGCGGATATCGGTGGCGCTGCGAGTGCTCTGACTGGTGTAGTTGGTACATTGATTAACAATGGTTCAACTGCTTCTGGTCTGGTTCAGCATATTGCTGGTGACCTCACTGATGTCGGTGGTTTAATCGGTGGCGTGACTGGTGGAATTGGCGGTGGTGAAGGTGGTCCTCTTGGTGCGATCACAGGCATTATCGGTGGAATCACTGGCGGTATCGGTGGTGGTGAAGGCGGTCCTTTAGGTGCAATTACAGGAATCATCGGTGGCATCACTGGCGGTATTGGCGGTGGTGAAGGCGGTCCTTTAGGCTCAATCTCTGACATCCTTGGTGGGATTACGGGCGGTATCGGTGGTGGCGAAGGTGGTCCTTTAGGCTCAATCACGGGGATTATCGGTGGAATCACTGGTGGTATCGGTGGTGAAGGTAGTCTAAGTGTGATTACAGATATTCTTGGAACCATTAATAATGGCGCAAATAGCGGAGACGTTATCGCAGGAATTGCTCAACCGATTCAAACCGTCATTAGCAGTGGCAACATTGCAGTAGATACCTTACAAGATCATGTCAGTACCCTATTCAGCGATGGCTCATTAGAGAGTATCAATAATCTAATCAGTGTAAGCGTTGGCAATGGAGATTACAGTGCTCACGGAAGCGTGGATGGAATTTTAGACGCGTTGACTGGCACAGTCACTTCAGGCATCGCTGTAGGTGAACCAAATCCAAATGGTGGTTCGTTAACCGATCTTATTTCTCTTCCATCTGCTTTAAACAATTTAACTGACCATCTATTCAGTTCAGTCAATCATTTCTAAATAGACCAACTAAAAAGCCGCTGATTTCAGCGGCTTTTTTACATTTATCATTTAATTCATATTCAATCATAAAATTCAGGCACAAAAAAACCGCAATTAAGCGGTTTCTTCTATTAAGTTGGTGCGCTCAGAGAGATTCGAACTCCCGACCCCTTAGTTCGTAGCCAAGTGCTCTATCCAGCTGAGCTATGAGCGCATTACTTATGTGCCTATTTAGGCATGTGTTACTTTAAATCTTTACTTGGTGCGCTCAGAGAGATTCGAACTCCCGACCCCTTAGTTCGTAGCCAAGTGCTCTATCCAGCTGAGCTATGAGCGCTTTAAGTAAAGTGGCGGTGAGAGAGGGATTCGAACCCTCGGTACAGTTACCCGTACGCATCCTTAGCAGGGATGTGGTTTCAGCCACTCACCCATCTCACCGTAACACGAGCGCAATAATACAAACTAAAACCACATTACACAAGGGATGTTCCTGTTTTTTTCTGCTTTTTAAGTTCAATCAAATGTTTTTTAATCAATTTCCACATTTTTTCAGCATTTTTTGGTTCAACGCTTGTTAATATAGTGTTATCTCCTTTATTCAGATCGGAACAATAAACAGAATCTTGCAATCTTTGACGTGCAGTTAGAGTTTGAATGACTTATGCTAAACCGATCTGCCAGATGTGAATTGAAACGATATGACTAAAAATTGGGCCGATCCCGAAGCAAAAGCAGAAGCGCAACGTTACGATAATCCTATTCCTAGCCGAACTCTTATTCTAACTACATTAGAACAATTACAAACTGCACAGTCCCATGCAGAATTGGTTGATCACTTTAATATCCCCGATCAAAAAAGTATTGATGCCTTGAATCACCGTTTAAGTGCCATGGTTCGTGATGGTCAACTTATGAAAGATGGCTTTAAATACCAACCTGCAACCGATTTACCGAGCCATGAAGCAACGGTCTATATCAATAGTAAAGGTCTAGGTACTGCCAATATCACGGGTCAGGACGATATCCTTTTACCTGAACGTGAACTACGCCTAGTTTTTAATGGCGACCGCGTTAAGGTACGTCAGACCTCGGTTGACCGTAAAGGTAAGCCTTGGGGCTTTATTACTGAAATCGCGCAACGTCGTGTTAAGCAGATTATTGGTAAAGTGGCTGAGCATGAAGGTGAATACTTTATTCAGCCGAGCAATCCAAATCAGCACCAACCGATTACCCTCGAAAAAGAACTGATTGAACATGCCAATGCCAAAGTGGGCGATATGCTGCGTGTTGCGATTGATGATTACCCAACCCGTGAAGAACTAGCAACAGGTCACATCGTTCAATCCATGGCGGATAAAGCAGATACTGAAATTATTATCCCACAAACGATTCTAGAATTTGGTCTGCCTTACGAGTTTCCAGAAGCTGTAGTGAAAGAAGCAGAAAGCTTTAAAGAACCTTCGGCAAAAGATCTTAAAGGACGTGTCGATTTACGTGATCTGCCGCTCGTCACCATTGATGGCGAAGATGCACGTGACTTTGACGATGCCGTATTTGCTGAGAAACGTGCAGGTGGTGGTTACCGTGTCGTAGTGGCAATTGCAGACGTGAGCCATTATGTGCGTTTAGACTCACCTTTAAATGAAGAAGCAGAAGAACGTGGTACATCGGTTTATTTCCCGCACTTTGTATTGCCTATGTTGCCAGAAGCACTGTCGAATGGATTGTGTTCTCTCAATCCACATGTTGACCGTCTGTGTATGGTCTGTGATTTAAAACTGTCTCGCGCAGGTAAAGTCACAGGATATGAGTTCTACCCTGCGGTAATGCACTCAAAAGCACGTTTAACCTATACCCAAGTAGGGCAATATTTTGAAGGGGCAACCAATGCCATCCCTGAAGATAAGAGCATTCATAAATCACTGAATACCTTATTCCAACTTTATCAAACGCTAAAAGAATTGCGTGCTAAGCGTCATGCAATGGAATTTGAAACCATTGAAACCTATATGACCTTTGACGAATTAGGTGGGATCAAAGAAATCTTGCCGCGTAGTCGTAACGATGCACATAAACTGATTGAAGAATGTATGTTGTTGGCGAACGTTGCCGCTGCGGAATATGCTTTGGAACATGATATTCCAATGCTCTATCGGGTGCATGAAGCTCCAGAGTTCTCACGTATTCAAAAAGTTCGTGATTTCGTCAAATTGCTCGGTTTGCCATTCCCAGAACAACCAACTCAGGCCGATTATCAGGCGGTAATTGAAGCGACCAAAGACCGTTTAGATGCACCAAGTATTCATGCGGTGCTGTTACGTTCAATGATGCAAGCCTATTATGGTGCGAACAATGCAGGACACTATGGTTTGGCATATGAAGCATATACCCACTTCACATCACCGATTCGTCGTTATCCAGACTTATTACTACACCGTGCGATCAAAGCGTATTTAGACAAAAAAGTGTATCCACTGTCAGGTGCAGCATTAGATGATGCGGGTGAACATTTCTCGCAAACTGAACGTCGTGCTGATGAAGCATCACGTAGCGTTACCATGTGGTTGAAATGCCACTATATGCAACAGCATATCGGTGATGAGTTTGTCGGGGTTATCAGTGCAGTCACTGAGTTTGGACTATTCGTGACCCTTAAAGACCTCTATGTTGATGGCATGATTCATGTCAGTCAGTTAGGTGATGACTTTTTCCTTTATGATCAGGCGAGCCAAAGTTTGGTGGGGCAAAATCGCGGACAATCCTTTAGTCTCGGTGATGAAGTCAAGATTCAAGTTGCGGGTGTGAACTTGGAAGAACGTAAAATTGACTTCCAGTTAGTTCAACAACTCACCCATTTGGGCCGTGTAATTCGTCAGAAAGCACCGCGTACTGCGAATCCTTCTAGCTCGAAACGTGCTTCAACAACTGAAGAAGTATTTGGCAACCAGCCCTCTACTCAATCCAAAGTCAGTGAAGATGGTGAGAAGCCTATACGCAAGAAAAAGGATAAGAACAAAGCAAGTTCTTATACCAAGAAGCCTGCAAAAAAAGCGTCTGCAAAGCCTGAAAGCAAAGACAAGGCCAAGAAAAAAGTGAAAAAGAAAAAGTCGAATGCGAAAGCAAAACAAGACTAATTCACTCTAGAGCAAGTTCAGTCATGGACTTGCTCTTTTTGCTTAAGTGAATACAATCATAAGTTATCAAGATATATTAACAATAAAATGATTGATCAATATTCATCTAAAAAGCCTCAAAAAATAATCATTGGTTGTCTCTACATCCTTATTCTAATTGTGGGATTTTTTGATCTCTTTTCAGCAAGTTCTCACTTTACGCCAACGGATAGAGTCGCTCAGTTTGGGTTCTATTTTTCCATCATCATAGCGTATAGTGTTGTATTGCTCAGCTATTATCTTGCTTACCACTCTCAATGGAAAATGCCTAAAAGCCTCACACAGCAAATCTCAGGCCCCATACAGCATATTTTCAACTTTATCTGTCTTGCCCCTCTATTCGCTGCGCTGCTTTATTATACGTTCAGTGGTATAGCCCCTTATTTATATACATATTACTTTGGCCATCAAACAGAAAAGCAGGTTATTGCAACTGCGGTTATATCTAAAAGCAATAAGACAAAGTGTTCGTATGAATTAAAGAGTAAATCTCTGAACTACTTTTTCTTCAACTATTGTCTGACTACTCAACAATATAAACAATTCCCTCCCAAGCAAAGCGTAATGGTCAAACTGTCTACACAACAAAGTTACTTAGGTACAATTGTAGATAGTTTGCAAGGAATTATTCCTGAATCAACAAATCAACCTTGATTTCTCCGCTCCGAAGCCCTACATCTATAACTATGTTTAAAGATGAATATGGCAAAAATACAATGACATTCCAGCAAGCAACTCTTCCCGTTCCTCAATTTGATCAAATTCAACTTGCCGACTTAAAACAACAAATTGAACAGACCATTCAAAATGGTCAAAACTTCCTGAATCAACTCCATCAAGTTCCTCAAGGCACTGAAGCTCAACTGGCAACATTGACCGAAGTTGATCAACTTGAAAATAATATGAGTGAAGCATGGGGGATTTTGTCGCATCTCAATGCGGTGATGAACAACCCTGAAACCCGTGAAGTCTATCAAGCACTGTTACCAAGTTTAAGTGAATACTATACGCAGCTTGGACAACACACGGCACTGTATCAAACTTATCAACAGATCCATGATAGTGCTGTATTTCAAACGCTGAGCGAAGCGCAGCAAAGTGCAATTAAACTGGCTTTACGTGATTTCAAACTGTCAGGTGTTGCACTCGAAGGTGAAGCTAAAAAACGTTATGCAGAAATTTCAGCACGTTTATCGCAGCTTTCTTCTGACTTCTCTAACCATGTACTCGATGCAACCCAAGCTTACTTCAAGCCGCTAACAGAAACGCAACTCAAAGGCTTACCGCAAAGCAGTATTGAACTGTTAAAACAATACGGTCAACAACGTGAGCTTGAGCAATCCATTGCGACGCTCGACTTCCCTGCTTATTTTGCAATTATGACTTATGCCGATGATCGTGAGTTAAGAGAAGAGTTGTATAAGGCCTATGTCACCCGCGCATCTGAACAGTCCGACAAGACTGAATTTGACAATACACCTGTGATGGAAGAAATCCTGAGCTTACGTCAGGAAATGGCACAACTGCTTGGCTTCAATAATTTCGCTGAATATTCCCTTGCGAGCAAAATGGCGCCTGACGTTGAAACAGTTAATCAATTCTTAGTTGATTTGGCAGAACATGCCCGTACGCCAGCACTTGCCGAAATTGCAGAACTCAAAACCATTGCACAACAAGATGGCATTGATGAACTCAAACCTTGGGATGCAACCTATTATTCTGAAAAGTTGAAACAACAACAGTTCAACCTCTCGCAAGAAGCACTTAAACCATATTTCCCTGCACCGAAAGTGGTTCAAGGTTTATTCCAGATCGTACAACGTCTTTACGGTATCCAGATTGTCGAACGCCAAGCCCCTGTTTGGCAGAATGATGTGCGTTATTTTGAAATTGAAGATCAAGGTCAAGTCGTCGGTGGTTTCTACTTCGACTTATACGCACGCAATGGCAAACGCGGTGGTGCATGGATGAGCGGTTTCCGTTCTCGTGTTCAAACAGCCAATGGCCTACAAAAACCAATTTGTTACATGGTATGTAACTTTACCCCACCAATTGGCGATCAACCTGCACTATTGACTCATGATGAAGTAATTACTTTATTCCATGAGTTTGGTCATGGCTTACATCATATGTTGACCGAAGTGGATAACATCTCGGTTGCAGGGACACACGGCGTAGCTTGGGATGCAGTTGAATTACCAAGTCAATTTATGGAATTCTGGGCATGGGACAATGAAAGTCTAGATGTACTCAGCGAGCACACCGAAACCAAACAGACTTTGCCACAGGAATTGTTATCTGCATTGTTAAATGCACGTTTCTTCCAATCAGGTATGCAAACCTTGCGTCAGATTGAGTTTGCTTTATTTGATCTCACGATTCATCGTCAAGCACCAGCATTAAACAGTCAGCAAATCCAAGCAACTTTAGATGATATTCGCGATAAATTTGCTGTTGTTCCAGCGGTTGCCTACAACCGTTTCCAACACAGTTTTAGTCATATTTTTGCAGGTGGTTATGCTGCGGGCTACTACTCGTATAAATGGGCAGAAGTTTTAGCAAGTGATGCATTTGATCGTTTCGAAAGTGAAGGTATTTTTAATACTGAGACTGGAAAAGAGTTTAGAAAGTTTATTCTAGCAGTTGGCGGAAAAGATACAGCGCTTGATGCGTTTCGCAATTTCCGAAAAAGAGAACCAAAAATAGATGCATTATTACGTCATCAAGGTTGGACGAACACTCATAAAACCGCTTAAACTACGTCATTATTGTTCGCAGGGTGTAATTAACTGACATGAAGAGACAGTTCATCGCGGGTGCAAAATGCCCAAAATGTGGCGCGTTAGATCGTGTGGTTAAGATCATCACTGTGGATGACGAGTGGATTGAATGTATCGAATGTGCTTATAGCGAAAAACGTCCGACCCATGTGGAACAGGCGCAACCCGCTGAGCCAGATGAGATTGGGGTGATACAGTTCAAACCTCGTCATTTTGACTAGAAGGTTAAAAATGATGTCCACATACCAGACTGAAAATTCCAAATTATTATGGATGATAATTGGTGGAATTAGTGTTGTAGTGGTGCTGTTCCTTGCTGTCCAATGGTTTTTAGCACAAAAAGATCAGCAACCAACCGCCACTCCTTCGGAACCTGTTGCCGCAAAAACAATTGCATCAGCCCAACCAGAAACGGTGGTGACTAATGATGAAGTCATAACAGCGACAAATGATGTTGCTGCGCCGATCCAATTGGTTGAAGAATCCATTGTGAAAGCGCCACTGCCTGCAAATGATAGTTTGGCAAAAGAAGAAATTGCCAAACTGGATGATATTCACCAACAACTGCAAGACCAACAACATGAGTTAAAGCAGCAAAGTAGTGATGTTGATACTTTACTCAAGCTGAAAGAAGATCAAATTAAGCTGCTAGAAGCTCAGATCGCAGCACAGAGTAAGTCTTAAAAAAGAAAAAGCTTTAACCTCAGTTAAAGCCTTTTTGTTGCTCGTCTCTTTAATCTAAAATTTGCTTCGTGTCTTGTTTCAGCTGGATCGGTTTCTGAATCGTTTGTGCAATCAAGATACCAATTAAAGTTAAGCCGCCACCAATATAGTGAAACATTTGTAAATGCTCACCCAATAATGCTACTGCAATCAATGCTGTAAATAAGGGCAATAGATTCATAAAAATACTATTTCGATTTGGCCCTAAATGTCTTACCCCTTCAATCCACAAATAAGATAGCAACACTGAGGAAAAAATACTGGCATAAACAATCAGTGGAATGGTTTGTTTATTTAGTTGTATTTCCGATGCAGGCAAAAATACAAAGAATGGCAACACATAAACAATCGCAAAACTAGATTGTACGAAGTTAGATTGCCACGCAGGGATCGGCATTTTCCAGCGTTTCAGTAAAACGCCATACAAGGCATAGCCTGCTGCTGCGAGCAACATTAAGCCATCCCCCAAATGAACACCTTGCTTCCAAATATCAACAATTGAACCATGACTCAGCAAATACAAAATGCCATAGAAAGACAAAGCACCTCCAAACAACATGCCGTAACTAATACGATCTTTCAGCATCAAGCTAGTTAAAATCATGGTCAGCAAAGGAATCAATGCAGTCACAATCGCCATATTGGTTGCTGTGGTGGTCGCTGCCGCCTGATAAGACAAGAACTGAAATAAAGACACAGAAAGAAAACCGCCCAATGCCAACTGCTTCCAATGTTGCTTGATGGTCTGTCGATTCTTCCAGACAGGAATCAGCACAAACGTACTCATCACGGCGAGTGCCAATACCAAACGATAAAATGTGATTGCTACAGGAGAAATGGCATGGCTGGCCATTTTAGACACCACAACATTTCCTGCCCAAAATAAAATCGCGAATAAGGGATAAAAATAAGCACGTTGGAACATCATCTAAACCTAGATATTTCGGTATAGATCATGCTAAAAAATAATCATCTTATTGTTTCTCGACAATTAGACGACTACTATCGAGAAATAGACAATTTCTTTTGCGGGCATTTTAAACATGGGCAAGAATTTTGAACATGGATTCTTAGATTATCCCATCTATGCTTTTTCAGAAAACTACCCCCATGGCCACATTGAAGATTGGCATAGCCATGATCGGATCCAGTTGATTCATACCCTATCCGGTGTGATTCGGGTACAAACCCATGAGGGAATTTGGATTACGCCACCTGGACGTGGCGTTTGGATTCCTGCGCATAAACCGCATGCCTTACTCAGTAGTGGTGATGTCAAAGCACGGGGAATTTTTATTGATGCCACAATACAAACCAGCCTCAGTTCAGAATGCCGTGTTGTCGCCATTCCTGCTTTACTACGGGAACTGATGAGTAGTGCAATGCAGATTAAAACAGTGATCCAACCTAAGAGCCGCAATGAAAGATTATTGCAATTGATTTTAGATGAAGTTCACTTGTTACCCTCGCTCGCCTTTAATTTACCTGAACCTCAAAATCCACGACTGCAACAGCTGTGTCAACAGATCAAAGACAATCTCAGTTTAGACTGGAATCTGGAAGATAGTGCTGAGCAGCTGCATATCAGCAGCAAAACACTGGCACGGCATTTTCAAAAAGAAACTGGTTTACATTTTTCCCATTGGGTTCGCCAAGCCAAATTGATGCAAGCGATGGTTGACTTGAGTTTAAACAAGCCTGTTCTAAATGTTGCACTCGACTTAGGTTATGATAGTCCAAGTGCCTTTAGTGCCATGTTTAAACGTGAAACCAGCATGACACCAAGCGACTATCTGAAGCAGTTCAGCTAAGTTAAATCCAAGTGAAAATCTCATTCCTTTCAGCACAGTAGAAGCATAAAATAAGTACAATCTTGCAATGCCCGAATCACTATGGATGCTCAACAAACCAATCGCAACCTAATGTTGGCGATCGGTTGCCTTACCCTTTCTGCTCTGCTTTTCTCTGTGATGGGAATCTGTATTCGTTATGCCTCTCATACGGTCGATAACTACACCATTGTATTTTTCCGCAATGTCGTTGGACTGGTCCTGTTTTTGCCGTTTATTTTTAAGCAAGGGACAAGCTTTGTAAAAACAGAAAAACTGTGGATGCACACATGGCGTAGTATCGTTGGGCTTGCCGCAATGTATGGATTTTTCTATGCCATCGCACATCTGAAACTCTCCAATGCGATGGTATTTACTTATTCTTCTCCAATTTTTATTCCCTTGATCGCATGGCTTTTCTTGAAAGAGAAAATCACCACGGCGATGCTATGTGCAGCGGGACTCGGCTTTATTGGAGTATTTTGTGTAGCAAAACCAGATCAAGGTTTGCTGAATTGGGTTTCGATCGTTGGGATCAGTTCAAGCCTATTGGCATCAATGGCCTTTGTCACAGTCCGTGCCTTGACTCAAACCGAACCCCCTGAACGGATTGTATTCTATTTCTGTTTTATAGGATCACTACTGTCCGTCATTCCAATGTTTTGGGTATGGCGACCTTACCATTTACAGGAATTATTGTTTTTGATTGGTGCAGGCGTACTGGCCAATGTCAGCCAGATTTTTATGTCACATGCTTATCGTCTTGCCCCTGCTGGGCAAATTGCACCAGTCAATTATGTGGCGATTATCTTTGCTGGGATCTGGGGTTTTTTATTGTGGAATGAAGTGCCTGATCTATATAGCGTGATTGGTTTTGGCATTATTCTCTCTGCAATTTTGTTGTGTAGTCCTTTAATACAAAGGTCAAAACCTTCAATACCCTAAGCTTAATGCGTTGGATAAGGGTGCAAATCCAGTACATAGTGGCCTAGAATTTCCCGTTTCGGCTTATCGATAATTACAACAAGATACGTATTGTCTAAGGGCACTGGAATATTAATATGTTGGAATTTCCCATCTTGAGTTTCATAAATATGTTTCACATACCATTCCCATGCAGTACAAGAATGATAAAGCTGCTCAATCACAAGATCAGCATAGTCCCATAAATCTACAATTTCTTCAGCACTCTCTGTGATATCTAGCATGGGAGGGAAAAAGGTTGCCTGATACTCTTCCTGACTCAATTCTTTCATAGATTAACCTATTCAATAAAATAACAATAAAAAAAGCAGCCTAAGCTGCTTTTCTTTTGGTTTCAATCATTAATGTTTATACCAACCAAACATCTGGAAGATATACGGCGCATAAGTCACCAACACCAATGATGAGAACAAGACGATGATCGGCAATAACCAACGCTCGTAACGGAAGTAGAAACTGGTGTATTTCTCTTTTGCTTCCTTATCGGCGGCCGTGACCTCTTCATCCCCGACGGAGAGTCGCGTCAGCAAGTGGTTCAAGGCAACAGGCGGTGTTACATAACCAAACTCGAATGCAACCAATACAATCATCCAGAAGTGAATCGGATGAATACCATTTTCGTAGGCGACAGGTGCGACGGTTGCAGCAACCAAAATCACCGCACCAAATGGATCGGTTGTCATACCAATAATGGCAAGTAACAGCGCAATAAAGGCAAGTGAAATATAGATATTACCCAAGTGTGTTGGTAATAACTCAACCACTTCTGCACGTTCGATTAAGCCACCAACACTTGCAGACAATGCCATCAATAGAATCAATGCACCGATATGTCCAACCGTTTCCGATGTTGCAAAACGTAATGCCCCACCAAAACCAAAACTCTTACTACCGTGTGGATCATGTGATTTCAAAAATTCTGATTTCTTTTCATGCTCACGAACCAAAGCTTCATGTTTCGCATCAACAACTGGTGCAGGTGCTAGTTTTGAAGCAAATAACTTGTCAAACAAGATCATTGCAATCAATACCAACGGTAAAATCATTGGCGCAGTAAATTCATTGATTGAAGTATCTAAAGCAAGCTTATAGAACATCACCACAGCAAAACCAATGATCACATAAGGAATCACTGGTACGCAGGCACGTAACATTCCTGGTACAGCAATTTTAGGCGAGTTCACACGGAATTTTTCTTCGGCAAGAATCAAAGAAACACCTAAGAAAATGAAGGCTGTTAACCAGAATACATAGATACCATGATCAAATAATTCAGTCGACGTTACGTGGCGACTGTCTAGCATTGAGATCAAGATAACCAATAAACATGGGCGAATCACGACACCCAAAGAACCAGACATTGCCGATACAGCTAAAGCATATTGACGGCGAGCACCCGAGTTCCATACTTCCTTATAGATGATCGCACCCGCTGCAATAACGAAAATACCTGAAGCACCTGTATATGCTGTTGGAATCGCTGCTGCAATCAAGATTAACCAAGTTAAAGTTTCAGGTGCCAAGTTCCATGGACGTAAGATATTTAAGAATAAATCCATCACACGTGTTTGGGTCAGCAACATACCTGCCCAAATAAATAATGCCAGATTTAAGAAAATACCCGAGAACTCAACCAAAATACCTAAGTAGATCCCTTGCCCCATTGGATAATCCATGAAGAAGGTAAATACAATCCCTGTCACCAAAGACATAAACGCATACAGCGGAACGCTCAGTAACGCCAAACCAAAGTTACCCTTCGGTTGTGCTGTTTTAGGAATAAAGATAAATTGGAAGATACTGATAATCGTCAGAGATACAAATAGTGCAATCCACAACCAGTACAAGACCGCTGTTTTTCCAGCAACTTCAACACCTGAATTCAATACTGAATGGTATTGGCTAATCACTGAATAACTGAGTAAAGCATTACCAGCAACCATCAACGCCGAATAGACACGGAAGTCGATTTTAGTTTTTGGTGCACGTAAACCAATGTGGTGATAACGTAAAGATGCGGTAATAGAAGCAAACAATACCATTATCAATAAAATAACAGTTTGGTTTTCAGAACCTAATTTAAAGATTCCAAAGAAAGTAGTTTCAACTTTACGATAAGTACGAATACTTGGATGATTTTCCAAGTGCTTCATTGCTTTGTCATAGAATTGGTATTTTTCTTCACACTGCTGCTGCGCAGCCAATAAAGATGCACGAACATCAGATTCAGAAGCCGCACCAAACATACTTGCAAATTCATCGGCAGCATTGGCTTTCATCTGCTCTTGAACTTGTGCATCAATGTTTGGATGTCGATCACAAGATGGTTTCTCAGGTTCCGCACGTAAAAACGAATACTGCATCCCTGTTGTTTGATCACCGTAAAGACGCTCCCCCATACGAAGCATCTGACCGTGAATCATTTCGCCTGTACCAATAAGCAAAGTCATTAGCAACAAAGCAAGAATGATGAATGTCGATATCCAATCATTCCAGATATAGCCTAACCGAGCTAATCCGGACTTATTCTCTTGATCATTTTGCATGTCTATTCCAGTTTATTGTTATCAACATCCATCCAAAGATGTTGAATCATGCGCTGTCCATGGTTGATAGATAAATGAATTTACCCTCTACATAACCAATCCCTTTTAAACCGCTTAAATTTGCATCAAACTTTTTAAAAAAAGAATGACTACAATCACTTTTTTGTTGGTTGTTTTTATCAATTTGTGTGTTCTCTATTTTTCCTTATTATAAATAAATAACTTAAACCACATAAGACGCCACCGATCGCACCAATTAAATGCGCTTCAGTCAATACTGGACTACCAATTAACTGAGCCGTACCAGTTTTTCCGAAGGTATTTTCCCAAATCAGTTTTGCCGCAATTAACGCTAAAACTAGTACCGCAAATTTACGTTCATTTTTATATTGCAGATATACCAAGCCTACAGCAGTATATAAACCATGCAAAACACCAGAAAGTCCAGCATAAGCATCAATATAAGGTAAATAAAAATAAAAAACGAAACTAATGAAAGGAGGTAAGATCAACAACAATGCCCATAAATGCCAATTTCGGACATGAGGGAAAATGAAAGGCAAACATGCGAATGCCATCATATTCAGTAGAAAATGAACCCAGCCCACATGAACCCAATGTGCTGTCCAAATACGCCAAAATTCTGTAAGTAAGCTTGGCCGCCAATAAATAAAATGATCAGCAAAAACCTGTAGACAAGCCGATATAGAAATACATATCGCAATCAAAATAATCTTACTTATCCATACTTGATCTTTCATTGGCTTACTGCCCCCTAAAAAATAGACCTTTTACAATTTTAGATAGTTCATCTGTAAAAGGTCGTTTAATTCAGGTTACTCCGCTGGAGTTTCTTGTGCTGGTGCTGCTTGGTCTGATGCTGGCGCAGCTTGATCCTGTGCAGGTGCCGCTTCACCACCATCAAATAACGAATCCAACTCAGCTGAGCTTTCTTGCTTGTCATCCCAGAATGAGGTTAGACCTTCATCATTGGCCCTTACACCTGTATTTTCAGTCCAATAACGATCTGCAATACCACGAACCATCAAACCAGCCATTTTATCAATCAATCTAAACTGAGGATTCGCTGGTTTGTCATCACCTGTGGCTGCAGCATAAGAACGAAAAGCATCGCGCAGTTTCGCATCATCACCACTCGCTTGTGCTGCAACAGCATATAAAGCATGTGCTAAACGAACACCCTTCTTCTCACCAATTGCCATAGACTGCTTCATGGTTGCATAAGGTTCAGGTTTGCCATCACCAGCACCTGGTAATAAGGTCCAGATCACAGCACGGGTTGCCACTGGAGCGCCCCAGAATTTTTCATTATCTAAACACGCCATACCACGTTCAACGATCCCTGCAATATCCTTAGGTACATTGATCGCACCGCCAGAATTAATATCGTTGGTCATAGCCTGCAGACCGCTAACCATACCGAGTAAATAAACAGTTTGGTCTAGATCATTACGCATGGTTGGGCATGAATCGCCTAACTTATATTTGTATTTGCTTTCCCAACGGTTTGCAAAAAGCTGATAGCCTGCGTATTGACGCTCAGCAGCAATTCCCGCCCAACGTTTCTGTTCGATACGTGCATCTTGTGCTTCTGAAATCTGACCTGCTTTAGACGCACGTAGATAACGCAACTCTGCTTCTAAAGCTTGATTTTCAGCACAAACACCAGCTGCGGTATAGAGTAATACCGCCATTCGGGTTGGGTCAGCCCCCATATCTTTGGTTGACATCACTGCTGGGGTTAAAGCATTCCCAGAGTTACACACCATTTCAGCATCATCCATTGCTAAAATCGGTGGAACAATATGGTTCTCACCAAAACCAAGTGCGACATTCGCACCCGTCTTAATCACATATGAACATCCTGATAGCATTGATGTTGTCAATACAGCAACCGCCACACCTTGTCCAATTTTTTGGAGTTTAGACATACTTCCTGTCCCTCTAATAATTTGTTTTTTCCTTTTAGCTGTACATTATCAGATGCATAACCTGAATTAAAGAGTAATTGCTCTAATTTTAACTGAGACATTTTGACACAGATCACAGCGGAATGAATTGACACTTGGGCGGTTTAACAGGAATTTCAGGCAAAAAAAAGTAGCATTGCGACGGTTCAGCACATGCTACTTATTAACTGGTAAAATCGTGAAACTCTTTATATTTTAGTTTTGTTGAAAATAATCCTTGAGTAACGTTCCAGCTCTTCCTACAACAATCGCCATAACGATTGCAATTACTAGAAACATCCACATTGAAATCTCCATAGAGACCTCCTACACTTAGGTATCTACTTTTGGTAGATACTAGATTGGCGTTCATCATCGATATTCACGGGAGAGTGATATATTGATGACACTTTCAATCTCTTTCTCTTGGTCACTGCAACTTGAGGTTGACGTGATTCAAGAAATTCCCTGAGTAAAGTTCCTGCTCTTCCTACTACAATCGCAAAAATAATTGCAATCACCAGAAACGACCATGTTGGAATTTCCATTTTGGACCTCCACCATACTTTACGTTGGTGTTTGTACTTTAACGAAAATAAATCGGACTTGATCGCCAGATTGTCTGACAATCATAATTTTCACTATTTTTTAGAGTATTTAATCTAACAATTTAAACAAAACAAATTCTAATTTTAACTAAATTATTGAAATTTATATTTTTATTAATTTTATACAGTTGTAGAATTGTCAAACAATTATGCCAATTTTGCGCGTAATTTTAGCTTTTGCCACTGAGAATGTGATAATTGATCCCACCAAATGATACAAGTTCTCTGGTTTGAATGAGAAAAATAGAGTGCGATGTAAAATTTGTGATCCAATATTTTAACGATTTTTCTGCGCTGAATCTTTAATTCGGGGTCATAAAACTCGAACGAACATTCTTGATGATCCAAGTATTCAAAACGTTTAATCTGTGGCTGTTTGAGAAACAAAATCCAAGCAGCTCCCATCATGCAGAAGCACAATAGCCAAATCCATAAGGCAAGCAAGGAATAAGTTAAACTAAGGATGGCAATGAAAATCAAGAGCTGCAATACCATCGCAAAACGACTGCGTTGCAGCTCGAAAACACCATTAGCCATGGACATAGTGTTTTAATTTTAAAATAAAATCTTTTAATTCTGCACGAGGCGGTTCTCCAACCTCCATAAACCAATCCAATAAATCAGGATCTTCTTGATCGACCAACTCCGCAAATAATGCCTTTTCAGCGATATCAGCTGTCAGATAGTGGTTTTTAACATAAGGATCAAAATACACATCGATTTCTTTTAAACCACGACGTGCACGATACACAACCTTACGCTCTTCCAGTGTCATTTCATCAGACATTATTGGCTCCGCAATGCAACAATTTTCCCATAGTGTACCCGATCTCCCCAATGAAGTTCTTAGAGATTTTTCTCAAGTGACCAAATACATCAATCAAATTGAGCATTGATCACATTGTCCACTATTTTCAATTTCTTGTATGGTGATGAAGATGATTTAAATCCAACACTCTAGGGAAAAATAACAAATGCAATCAGGTGCTATTCGTCCAATTCCAAACATGCTGCCACGAAAACTGTTTACTTCTGACCACGAAGCATTCCGCGAAACCGTGCGTAAATTCTATGAGAAAGAAGTTGTACCTAATATTGAAAAATATGAAAAACAACAACATGTTGATCGTGACTTATGGAATAAAGCAGGTGCACTTGGTTTGCTTTGTACGACCATGCCAGAGCAATACGGTGGTTCAGGTGTAGATCGCCTTTACAGTATGATTCTGATCGAAGAACAAGCCTATGCCATGGATTCAAGCACGGGCTTCTCTTTACATTCAGATATCGTGGCCAACTATATCAATAACTTTGGGAATGAGCAGCAAAAGCAACACTGGTTACCGAAAATGGCAACAGGTGAAGCCGTGACTGCGATTGCGATGACTGAACCTGGTACAGGTTCAGACTTACAAGCAGTTCGCACAACTGCCGTATTAGATGGCGATGAATATGTCATCAATGGTTCTAAAATCTTTATTACCAATGGCTATCTATGTGATATGGCGATTGTGGTGTGTAAAACAGGCAACAATGAAAAAGGCTCAGCCAATTTATCCTTACTGATTGTAGAAGCGGATCGTGCAGGTTTCAGCAAAGGTAAACCACTGAACAAAATTGGGATGAAAGGCCAAGATACTTGTGAATTGTTCTTTGATAATGTCCGTGTACCGAAAGAAAACCTATTAGGTATGGAAGGCATGGGCTTTATCATGTTGATGAAAGAGCTCGCTTGGGAACGCATGCTGGTCGCAATTATCTGTCAAGCAGGTGCTGAAGCTGCCTTTGCACATACAGTACAATACACTAAAGATCGTAAAGCATTCGGCAAAGCCATTAGCACCTTCCAAAATACTCGTTTTAAACTGGCAGAATTGCGTACGGAAATTGATTTCTGTCGTACTTATCTTGATCGCTGTATGGAACTACAGCTTGAAGAAAGCTTAGGTGTGGATGCTGCGGCAGCTGCAAAATACAAAATTTCTGATATGTTCTCAAAAGTTGTAGATGACTGCTTACAACTGCATGGTGGTTATGGCTATATGCTGGAATATCCAATTGCCCGTGCTTATATCGATAACCGTGCCAATCGCATTTATGCAGGTACCAATGAAATCATGAAAGAACTCATTTCTCGTACGCTCTAAATATCAATACAACAAAGGGATCGTGCCCAATGCGCGATCCCTTTTTTATTTATTTCGATTCAGGTTTTTCATCAGCTTGAACAGGCTGTGGATTCATCCTTGCCATCAACTGCTTCACTTTAGGATTCTCAATATATTGTTGCATCGTGGTATTAAGCGCAGTACGCGCATTTTGTGTAGTGAAATGCGCGACCTCACTGCCAACATCACTGGCTTTCTTTGCCCAAGCCTTCCCTTCTACAGATTGATAGAAGTTCAAGGCAGCTTGTAACTCTTTCTGGCTAAAACTTTCCACATAACGTTGCACGATAAATTGCTTACGCTGTTCACTGTTCAAATTTTTACTCAAATCGGTATAAAAACTTTCGGGTAAGTCTTTTGGCAAACGCATACGAATTTGCTCTAAAATCATTTTATCGGTGTTTTGCAGCCCTTGTTCCGTCCCGTCAACGGATGCCAACTTTTGCGCAATGACTTCTTTTTGTTTTACATCATCGGCAAAGACCGATGTACTGAATAATAATGTCCCTAAGATGATGATTCTTTTCATCGTATTATCCCTAATCTAAATTTTCTAATGTGCTCAATATACGCGATATTGACCAGATTTAAAGTCTGATTGCAAATAAAAAAACCCCATGCTTATGCATAGGGTTTTAATGAACTCAATGAGTGATTACGACACCAGTTTTGGTTTACGATCGACTTGCTCACCACGTTTATGGAATTGTAGGACGACATCATTGAATGATGCATCTTTCAATTCTTTGCGATCCGCAAGATAGTTATTGGTGATTTTCCAAGGTGCTTTTTTACCTTGTTTTGGCATCACATCTGCTGCACGTGCAATATAACCCGAAGACATTTTACCCATAATGGTGTCTTGTTCACGCAATGCTGGATCCGCATGGGCAATCACTTCATCATAGCCATTTTTATCCATATGATTAAGCAAACGACAGATATAATCCGCAGCAATATCAACTTTTAAAGTCCAAGACGCATTGATATAACCAATGATCATCGCCATATTTGGCACATCACTCACCATCACACCTTGATAAAGCATGTGTTGTGAGGTATCCATTGGCTTGCCATCGATTGTACCTTTCACGCCACCCAAGATTTGAATTTCCAAACCTGTCGCTGAAATCACAATATCTGCTTCAAGGTGTTTACCAGACTTCAATTGAATACCATTGGCAGTGAATTTTTCAATTTGATCTGTTTCAACATTGGCTTGGCCTTCACGTAGCGCTTTAAATAAGTCACCATCTGGCACCACACATAAACGCTGATCCCAAGGATTATAGCTCGGTGTAAAGTGTTTCATATCCACTTTACCCTTCAACTGTAATTCAATGCCTTTCAACAATAAGCGACGAACAGTTTTCGGATATTTTTGCGCTAATGCATAGATACCGCGCTGCATACCAATATTACGTGCACGGGTAAATTTATAAGCCGTTTCTTCTGACATAAATTTACGGGTTTTTTCATAAATAAAGTCAATTGAAGGAATTGTCGCAATATAAGAAGGAGAACGCTGCAACATGGTCACGTGCCCTGCACCGCCTTTCACCATTGAAGGAACAAGGGTAATTGCTGTCGCACCACTACCAATGATCACCACTTTCTTGCCAGTGTAATCCAGATTTTCTGGCCAGTGTTGTGGGTGGATCAATTGACCTTTGAAATCTTCTTGTTTCGGGAACTTCGGTGCATAACCTTGATCATAATTATAATAGCCCGTACAACCCATCACAAAGTTTGCTGACCACGTTTGCTTTTTCTTGTTAGAGTCTTCAATTTCCACAGCCCATTTTTTCTTTGCAGAATCATAGTTTGCAGAAAGTACACGATGGCCAAAATGGATTTTATCTTTTAACTGATTCTCACTGATCACATCGCTTAAATAACCCTTGATCTCAGCACCACTCGCCAAAACTTTGTCTTTTGCCCATGGCTTAAAATTAAAACCAAATGTTGACATATCTGAGTCAGAACGAATACCAGGGTAGCGGAATAAATCCCATGTTCCGCCAAAACTATCACGACGCTCTAAGATTTCGAATTTACGTTGTGGACAGTTCTTCGAGAGATGCACAGCTAACCCAATCCCAGAGATACCTGCACCAATAATTAATACATCAACTTGCTTTTCCATTTTTTTTATACCCTGTATAAACCATGACTTTATTAAAGCACAAATTTGACAATACGCAATGTCAAGTTTGGTCATTCATCGGTTTTTTCATATCACTTCGGGACATTTTTAAAAAATTGAGGGGTAAAAAATCTAGAAATTTTTGCTTGGATTTCTTTTATCAGAGGCTCTTAGTTAAGAGAAAAGATAGCCGTGTTTAGGCACTTATCTGCTCGGGTTCATTAGAAAAATAATATTTAAAACATTCATAAAAATGAAAACCATTCTAGAATGTTTTATACTTGAATGGCTCATACAAAAATATCAAAAATGAAATCAACAGCTTAAAATAGATTAATTAGCATTTGCTTTATCTTCCCAAAATTTTGCAGTATCTAAATTTTGTTCTACGCCTATTCCATATTGATACATAAACTCCATCTCTCTCATGGCCTCTTTACTTCCTCTAGCAGCAGATTTTTTAAGTAAATCTAATGCTTGCTCAATATTTTTTGTAACACCCTCACCATTACGATATAACCTAGCTAAGCCAACCATAGAATCAATATGATCGAGTTCTGATCCCTTTAAAAACCAAACAAACGCTTTTTTATAATGATCTTCAGCATCTATAGGATCTGTATCTTCAACCAAACCTGCATATGTTGCATACCCGTCGCCTAGCCAATACATAGCATTTACATTACCATTTTCAGCAGACTTCATCGCCCAAGATTCAGCTTGAACCTCATCTTCATCAATCCCATAGCCATGTATATAAACGTCTGCTAATTCTAATTGCGCTGATGAATCACCATTCTTTGCTTTAATTAATAGCTCATTTGAGAAGGTTGGATTAGCTGATGTATGCATAGAAATGATTAGTCCTAAAATAATAGATATGAACCCGAAAATTTTCATTTTCCGCCTTTAAATTAAATTTGTTTTTCGTTCTTTGAGTTTTAATCATACTTTATAAATATGAAAATCATGAGTCTATCTAACCAGCTCATAACGATTTAGACAGAAATTAATAGCTTTTTAAAGCTGAAAGCGATCTTCTTTAAATATTAAATAATAAAAAAGACCGGCTATTACACCGGTCTTTTTTGGAACAACTGACTGTTCTACACGTAGAAGTATTATTTTACTTCACGGTCAACGAGTTCAACGTAAGCCATCGGTGCAGCATCACCTGCACGGAAGCCCGCTTTAAGAACACGAAGATAACCGCCGTTACGTTCTTTGTAACGAGGGCCAAGAACGGTAAATAATTTACCAACAGTTGCTGCAGAACGAGTACGAGCAAACGCTAAACGACGGTTTGCTACTGTATCGTTTTTAGCTAAAGTGATTAAAGGCTCAGCAACGCGGCGAAGTTCTTTCGCTTTAGGTAAAGTTGTTTTAATTAACTCATGCTCAACTAAAGCATTCGTTAAATTTTGAAACAACGCCTTACGGTGGCTGCTGGTACGGCCTAATTTCACACCACTATTACGATGACGCATGGTGATAGTCCTACTTAATTAACGGCTACGATAGGCAAAACGGTCATCCATACGGAGACTAGCTGGTGGCCAGTTCTCTAAACGCATGCCGAGTTGTAAACCTTTCGATGCCAAAACATCTTTGATCTCTGTTAACGATTTTTTACCTAAGTTAGGAGTTTTTAACAACTCCACTTCAGTACGTTGAACAAGATCACCAATGTAGTAAATATTTTCTGCCTTCAAACAGTTAGCAGAACGAACAGTTAGCTCGAGATCATCTACTGGACGAAGCAAGATTGGGTCAACTTCTTCGCGAGGCTCTTGAGCAACAGGAGTTTGATCTTTCTGAAGATCAACAAAAATTGCAATTTGTTGTTGCAAGATTGTTGCCGCTTTGCGGATTGCTTCTTCTGGATCAACAGTTCCGTTAGTCTCAAGATCGATCACTAACTTATCAAGATCGGTACGTTGTTCAACACGAGCATTTTCTACTGTGTATGAAACACGCTTGATTGGACTATAAGAAGCATCTAACTGTAAACGACCTACAGGACGTGTTTCACCTTCAGGGAAACGTGAGTCAGATGTTTCATAGCCACGACCTTGAGCAACTTTAAGGCGCATTTTTAATGAACCAGTTGAACTCAAAGTACCGATTAAATGATCAGGGTTAACCACTTCAACATTATGAGGTAAACGAAGGTCAGCTGCAGTTACGTCACCCGCCCCTTGTTTCTCTAATGTCAAATATGCTTCATTTTGATCGAACAGCTTAATAGACAATCCTTTTAGGTTCAGCAAGAGCTCGACGATGTCCTGCTGCAAGCCTTCTAAAGTACTGTACTCGTGCTCGACACCTTCTATTTCTACTTCAACCACAGCAGCGCCAGGTAAAGAAGACAATAGAATGCGACGTAAAGCATTACCTAGAGTATGACCAAAGCCACGCTCTAAAGGTTCCAGAATCACTTTTGCCGAGGTCCCGCTCACCGCTTCGACCTTGATCGCTTGCGGAGTTAGAAACTCGTTTGCAGTACGCGTCATTTATTGCTACCTCAAGGATTATTTAGAATACAATTCTACAATCAAGCTTTCGTTGATTTCAGCAGGTAAATCAGAACGATCTGGTGCAGCTTTAAACGTACCTTCTAACTTAGAATGGTCAATTTCCATCCAAGCAGGGATACCACGTTGAGCAGCTAATTCAATTGCGTTTTTAATACGTAATTGTTGTTTAGCGCCTTCGTGTACTGCAATTACATCACCAGCTTTAACTTGGATAGATGCAATGTTAACACGACGACCGTTCAAAGTGATGCTACGGTGAGATACTAACTGACGAGCTTCTGCACGTGTAGAACCAAAACCCATGCGATAAACAACGTTATCAAGACGGCTTTCAAGCAATTTCAACAAGTTTTCACCTGTTGCGCCTTTCACACGAGCAGCTTCTTTGTAGTAGTTACTAAATTGACGCTCTAACACACCGTACATACGACGTACTTTTTGTTTTTCACGTAATTGTAGTGAGTACTCTGATTGTTTGCTACCACGAGCTCCGCCATGTTGGCCAGGAGCTTTAGCATGTTTTTTAGTCTTAACGTCAAATGGTTTAACGCCAGATTTTAATTGCAGGTCTGTCCCTTCGCGGCGAGAGAGTTTGCATTTTGGACCAATATAACGAGCCATGAATGTTTCTCCTTACACGCGACGTTTTTTAGGTGGACGGCAACCGTTGTGCGGAATTGGAGTCACATCGGTAATGCTGTTAATTTTATAACCCACTGCACCTAATGCACGAACCGCAGATTCACGACCAGGACCAGGACCTTTTACAAGGACGTCCAAGTTTTTCAAACCGTAATCTAAAGCAGCTTTACCAGCAACTTCAGCAGCTACCTGAGCAGCAAACGGTGTTGATTTACGTGATCCACGGAAGCCTTGTCCACCTGAGGTAGCCCAAGCCAATGCATTACCTTGACGATCGGTAATCGTAACAATGGTGTTATTAAAAGAAGCGTGAATGTGTGCGACACCTTCAGAGACGGTACGAGTGACCTTCTTGCGTGCGCGAGTATCTTTAGCCATCTTTTAGCTTCCAGAAATCTTATTTCTTAATCGGTTTGCGCGGACCTTTACGGGTACGTGCGTTAGTTTTGGTGCGTTGTCCGCGAACAGGCAAGCTGCGACGATGACGAAGACCGCGGTAGCAGCCTAAATCCATTAAACGTTTAATGTTCATGGAAATTTCGCGACGTAAATCACCTTCGGTCGGAACCTTAGCAACTTCTGCACGAATCGCATCAAGCTGAGCATCATCTAATTCACGAATCTTTGTAGTTTCAGTGATACCTACAGCAGCCAAGATGTTCTTAGCAGTGTGGCGACCTACACCAAAAATATACGTGAGAGAGATAACAGCATGCTTGTTATCCGGAATGTTTACACCGGCAATACGAGCCATTCAATTTTCTCCAAAAAGGCAGTCAAGATAATCAACCGCCCCACAAAAATCTTGAGGGGCGGATAATAACCTAATTAGCCTACTGAAATCAACAGGTCTTAATTAAATTAACCTTGACGCTGCTTATGACGAGGTTCTGCGCTACAAATTACGCGAATAACCCCATTACGACGGATAACTTTACAGCTACCACAAATTTTCTTTACAGAAGCTTGTACTTTCATGATGAAACCTTCTAAGTGCGCTTATCCCTTAGGATGAGCAGTCGTTTTTCTCATTAACGTTTGATTATCATACTGATGCGAAGTAAGGTGCGCTTGGAGTTGCGCCATAAAGTCCATTACCACTACCACTACAATCAGTAAAGATGTCCCACCCAGATGGAATGGAATACCGAACGAACTCTGTAGCACCATAGGCATTAAACACACTACGGTAATGTAGATTGCACCAATGAAGGTCAAACGGTTAAGAATATGATCTAAATAACGAGCCGTTTGCTCACCTGGGCGGATACCAGGCACATATGCCCCGCTACGCTTTAAATTCTCTGATACTTCTTTCGGGCTAAATACTAGCGCAGTATAGAAATAACAGAAGAAGATAATTAACGCGCCAAAGAGCATTAAATACAACGGCTGTCCAGGCGATAACACCAATGCCAGATCTTGTAAGCTACGTTTCACAATCCCTGCATTTGGATCAGCACTTCCTAACCATTGTCCCAAACTCGCTGGAAATAATAACAATGAGCTTGCAAAAATTGCTGGAATAACACCTGCCATGTTAATTTTTAACGGTAAGTGTGTTTGCTGTGCAGTAAATACGCGACGACCTTGCTGCTTCTGTGCATAGTTCACTGGAATACGACGCTGTGCTTTTTCAATAAACACAATCGCAGCTAAAACGGCTAATGAGAGTAAACCGAATACAGCTAAACCAATTAAACTACCTTGACCATTTTGTACAGACGTAAACGACTGAATTACGAGATTTGGCAAACCTGCCACAATACCCGCAAAAATGATCATCGAGATACCATTACCAACACCACGTTCGGTAATTTGCTCGCCCAACCACATCAAGAACATTGTTCCCGCAACTAACGAAGTTACTGCTGGAACGTAGAATGCTAAGCCTGAAGTTAAGGTAATACCTTGACTAATCAGGCCAGCACACATCCCTACACCTTGCACGAGTGCAAGAAATAAGGTGCCGTAGCGTGTATATTGATTGATCTTACGCTTGCCTTGCTCGCCTTCTTTTTTCAAAGCTTCTAGCGAAGGAACTACCGTAGACATTAACTGCACGATAATCGATGCAGAAATGTACGGCATAATCCCTAACGCTAGAATCGACATGCGTTCTAATGCACCACCAGAGAACATGTTAAATAAACCTAAGAAGGTACCTTCATTAGCTTTAAAAAACTGAGCTAGTGCTACATTATCAATCCCCGGCAACGGAATATGCGCTCCTAGTCGAAAGACCAATAACGCGCCAATCAAAAACATTAATCGACGAATAATTTCACGGTATTTCACATGAAATGGTTGGCCTTTCATCATGTTTACATGACCAGTAGAACTAGGAGTCATAGACACTCGAGATTACTCCTCGACTTTACCGCCAGCAGCTTCAACAGCAGCTTTAGCGCCTTTAGTCAACACAACACCTTTAACAGTGAATGCGCGAGTGATTTCACCAGAAAGAACGATGCGAGCACGAATTTGGTCACGACGAACAACATTCGCAGCTTTTAAAGTTTCAAGGCTAACAACATCACCTTCAACTTTATTCAACTCAGACAAACGTACTTCAGCAGTTTTCAAAGCGATTTGGCTAGTGAAACCGAATTTAGGCAAACGACGATATAACGCAGTTTGACCGCCTTCAAAGCCCGGACGAGTACCACCACTTTTACGTGAGTTTTGACCTTTGACACCACGGCCACCAGTCTTACCAACGCCAGAACCGATACCACGGCCTAAACGACGGTTATCACGCTTAGCACCTTCTGCAGGTGCAAGTTCATTTAAACGCAGAGTCATGGCTTATTCCTCTACACTAACCATATAGTAAACTTTGTTGACCATACCACGGTTAGAAGGCGTATCTTGCACTTCTACAGTATGACCAATACGACGCAGACCTAAACCTTTAAGGCAAAGTTTATGATTTTTTAAACGATGCGAAGAAGATTTAGTCTGGGTAACTTTAATCGTTTTCATGATTGATTACCCTTGAATTTGTTCTACTGAAAGACCACGTTTCGCAGCGACTTTCTCAGGAGAAGTCATATCACGCAAACCTTTGAAAGTTGCGTTTACTACGTTAGCAGCATTTGTAGAACCATAACATTTAGCAAGTACGTTATGTACACCTGCAGCTTCAAGAACAGCACGCATAGCGCCACCAGCAATTACGCCAGTACCTTCTGAAGCAGGTTGCATGTATACACGGCTTGCGCCATGACGAGCATTCACAGGGTGTTGTAAAGTAGTACCCGCAAGGTCTACAGTGATCATGTTACGACGAGCAGCTTCAAGTGCTTTAGAAATAGCAGCTGGAACTTCACGTGCTTTACCACGACCAAAACCTACACGACCATTACCATCGCCCACAACAGTTAATGCTGTGAAAGAGAAGATACGACCACCTTTAACAACCTTGGCTACACGATCAACGGCAACCAGCTTTTCAACGAGACCTTCGTTTTGTTCAACTTTCGCCATGATTAGAACTCCAAGCCGCCTTCACGAGCAGCATCAGCCAAGGCTTTGATACGACCATGATATTTAAAACCAGAACGGTCAAATGCAACTTTGGTAACACCAGCTGCTTTAGCACGTTCTGCGATCAAAGCACCAACTTTCGTAGCTGCATCCACATTACCTGTAGTACCGCTACGCAAAGATGCATCTAAAGTTGAAGCTTGCGCTAAAACTTTTCCACCATCTGCTGAAATAACTTGCGCATAGATGTGACGCGGCGTGCGGTTTACACACAAACGAGTCGCACCCAATGCACGAATGTGCAAGCGTGTGCTTTTCGCACGACGCAAACGGGTTTGTTTCTTTTCGTTCATAAGAACCTCGCGCCTTATTTCTTCTTAGCTTCTTTACGAAGAATAACTTCATCCGAATAACGAACACCTTTACCTTTATATGGTTCAGGAGAACGGTATGCACGGATTTCCGCTGCCACTTGACCTAACAACTGCTTGTTTGCTGATTTCAAAATGATTTCAGTAGCAGTTGGAGTTTCCGCTGTTACACCTTCAGGTAAAGCGTAGTCAATCGGGTGTGAGTAACCAAGGTTAAGGTTTACAGATGTACCCTTAACCGCAGCTTTATAACCAACACCAACAAGCTGTAACTTACGTTCGAAGCCTTCGCTAACACCTTTTACAAGGTTGTTCAATACAGCGCGAGCAGTACCAGCTTGCATCCAAGCGTCTTTCGACTCTTTAGCTGGAGCAAGTTGAAGTTTACCTTCTTCCTGTTTTAGCTCGACCAGCGCATGCAGGTTGAAAGACAATGTACCTTTGCTGCCTTTCACTTCGACCTGCCGGCCGTTCTGAGTAACTGTTACACCATTAGGTACAGTTACTGGGGCTTTAGCCACACGAGACATGAGGAATCACCTATTAAGAAACAAAAGCAATAACTTCACCACCAACGCCCGCAGCACGTGCAGCGCGATCAGTCATGATGCCTTTGCTTGTAGAAACAATTGCAATACCTAAACCTTGCTTAACGCTAGGAATTTTATCTTTACCGCGATATTGGCGTAGACCTGGACGGCTTACACGCTTAACGGTTTCGATAACTGGTTTGCCTTCGAAATATTTTAAAGTAATTGTCAAAGTAGATTTTGTTTCTTCAGAAGCAACTTCTACGTTTGAAATATAACCTTCTTGTTGAAGTACGTTTGCAATAGCAACTTTCAACTTAGAAGAAGGCATAGAAACAGTTTGTTTCTTAGCCATTTGTGCGTTACGAACACGTGTTAACATGTCGGCAACGGTATCTTGCATACTCATTTAGTCGCTCCTTACCAGCTTGCCTTAACAACGCCTGGTACATCACCCTGCATTACTGTGTCACGTAATTTGTTACGGCTTAAACCGAACTTACGGAAGTAACCATGAGGACGACCAGTTAAACCACAACGGTTACGAAGACGTACTGGAGATGCGTTACGTGGCAATGCCTGTAACTTTAATGTCGCTTCGAAACGTTCTTCGTCACTTGCATTTACATTAGCAATCGTTGCTTTTAATTCAGCACGTTTTGCAGCGTATTTAGCAACTGTCTTTTCGCGTTTCAATTCGCGATTAATCATACCTTTCTTAGCCATATCGACCTCTTATTTGAACGGGAAGCCGAATGCACGCATAAGCGCACGGCCTTCGTCATCGCTACGAGCAGTTGTCGTAATAGTGATGTCTAAACCACGGATACGATCAATCTTGTCAAAATCGATTTCAGGGAAAACGATTTGCTCTTTTAAACCCATAGAGTAGTTACCACGACCATCAAATGATTTCGCAGAGAAACCACGGAAGTCACGGATACGCGGGATAGCGATCGAGATCAAACGATCCAAGAATTCGTACATTTGGTCGCCGCGTAAAGTAACTTTACAACCGATCGGCCAACCATCACGGATTTTGAAACCAGCGATTGATTTACGAGCAAGTGTCACAACTGGTTTTTGACCAGCAATGAGTTGCATATCAGCAACAGCGCCATCTAATAATTTCTTATCAGTTGCAGCTGCGCCTACACCCATGTTAAGAGTGATTTTTGTGATGCGAGGAATATCCATCACATTCTTAACGCTAAGTTCTTCTTGTAACTTCGCTTTAAGTTCATCGTTGTAACGTGCTTTAAGTCTGGCCATTGCCTTTTTCAACCTATTACTTCGCTACCGCCACTGATTCACCATTTGATTTATAAACACGAGTTTTCGCGCCATCAATCACTTGGTAACCAATACGGTCAGCCTTTTGGGTTGTAGCATTAAAAATTGCCACGTTTGAAATATGAAGCGTAGCCTCTTGAGTAACGATACCGCCTTCAGCGCCAGTTACACGGTTTGGCTTTTGATGCTTCTTCACTAAGTTAAGGCCTTCGACCTTAACTCGATCTTCAGAAACAGACAAAACGATACCTTGTTTGCCTTTTTCTTTACCTGCGATCACAATTACTTGATCGCCTTTTTTAATCTTAGCCATGATTGCCTCTTATAGAACTTCAGGAGCCAATGAAATGATTTTCATGAACTGTTCAGTACGAAGTTCACGAGTCACTGGTCCGAAGATACGAGTCGCAATCGGAGCTTTGTTGTTGTTCAAAATAACAGCTGCGTTATCGTCGAAACGAATAACTGAACCGTCTGGACGACGGATGCCGAATTTTGTACGAACAACTACAGCATTCATCACGTCACCTTTTTTAACACGTGCGCGTGGAATTGCTTCTTTTACAGTAACTTTAATAATATCGCCAACTGAAGCATAACGACGGTGTGAACCACCAAGTACTTTAATACATTGTACGCGGCGTGCACCACTATTGTCTGCTACGTCGAGCATACTTTCGGTTTGAATCATTGCCCTACTCCAAAACCGAGCATCACCGGTCACAATTTCGAAAGGCTCAAAGAGTACTCGAAATTGTCCGATGATGCAACAAGAACGTCTAATTACTCAGCAGCAGCTTCAACTACTTCCACTAAAGTCCAAGCTTTAGTTTTAGAAATTGGGCGGCTTTCTTTGATGGTTACCAAGTCGCCTAATTTAGCAACATTGTTCTCATCATGAGCGTGTAATTTAGTTGAACGGCGGATTGATTTGCCATACAACGGGTGTTGAACGCGGCGTTCAATAAGCACAACAATAGACTTGTCCATTTTGTCGCTTACGACTTTGCCGGTTAACGTGCGGACTGTTTTTTCACTCATTGTCCGTTCCCCTGTTTTTCGGTAAGGAGTGTCTTAATACGAGCAATTGTCTTACGAGCAATTTGCACTTCATGCGATTTGCCTAATTGACCAGTTGCTTTCGCCATACGAAGACGGAATTGGTTAAGCTGTTGCTCATCAAGCAAAGCTTTCAACTCTTCTACCGACTTTTCACGTAGATCTTTAGTTTTCATTACATCACCGTCCGAGTCACGATAGTGGTTTTAAACGGGAGTTTAGCAGCAGCTAAAGCAAAAGCTTCACGCGCTAACTCATCGCTAACACCTTCAATTTCGTACAGGATCTTACCTGGCTGGATCTGACAAACCCAGTATTCCACGCTACCCTTACCTTTACCCATACGTACTTCTAATGGTTTTTCGGTAATTGGTTTGTCTGGGAATACGCGGATGAAGATTTTACCACCACGTTTGATACGACGGCTAATGGTACGACGTGCAGCTTCAATCTGACGCGCAGTCATACGACCACGTTCAGTTGCTTTAATTGCAATCGAACCAAATGATACTGTACTACCACGATGCGCTAGACCAGTGTTACGGCCTTTGTGCACTTTACGGAATTTGGTACGTTTAGGTTGCAACATGGATTATTCTCCCTTGTCAGCAGCACGGTCACCGCGACGACCACGACGCTCTTGACCTTCACCACGACCACGACCACGTTTAGCTGGACGCTCTTCAGCAGGAGCAGGGTTCATGACTTGTTTCATGCCACCTAAGATCTCGCCACGGAAAATCCAAACTTTAACACCGATCGTACCGTATGTTGTTTCTGCGCGCATAGTTGCATAGTCGATGTCAGCACGAAGCGTATGCAAAGGTACACGACCTTCACGATACCACTCAGTACGAGCAATCTCTGCACCACCTAAACGGCCAGAAACTTCAACTTTGATACCTTTAGCGCCAGCACGCATAGTGTTTTGAACCGCACGCTTCATAGCACGACGGAACATAACACGCTTTTCTAATTGAGAAGCAATTGCTTCAGCAACTAAACGTGCGTCCAAGTCAGGGCGATCAATTTCATTGATGCTAACTTGAGCTGGAACACCCATAATGTTGGTGAGTTCGCGCTGTAATTTTTCAATATCTTCGCCTTTTTTACCGATAACGATACCAGGACGAGCAGTGCTAATAGTTACTTTAGCAGCGCCTGTAGGACGTTCGATAAGAATATTGCTGATCATCGCGTTTTTAAGTTTTTTAGTTAAAAACTCACGAACTTGAAGATCTTTAAGCAAGTATTCAGCGTATTGTTTCGGACTCGCATACCAGTTAGCGTTATGACGTTTCACAACACCTAGGCGGATACCGATTGGATGAACCTTCTGACCCATATCAAACCCCTACCTTAACGGTGATGTGACAAGTACGCTTAGTAATACGATCTGCACGGCCTTTAGCACGTGGCATGATACGTTTAAGGCTCATGCCTTCATCAACGTAAATCGTAGTTACTTTAAGGTCATCAACATCTAAGCTGTTGTTATGTTCAGCATTCGCGATTGCAGATTCAAGTGCTTTTTTAACAAGCACAGCTGCTTTCTTGTTGCTGAAGTTCAAAATGTCTATCGCACGTGCAACCGACTTACCACGGATCAAATCAGCAACTAAACGTGCTTTTTGTGCCGAGATAGCGGCACCGCGTAATTTAGCAGTTACTTCCATCATAGCACCTATTAACGTTTAGACTTCTTATCAACACCGTGACCACGATAGGTACGAGTTGGCGCGAATTCACCCAATTTATGACCAACCATGTGTTCAGTAACAATTACTGGAACGTGGTTACGGCCATTGTGAACAGAAATTGTTAAACCAACAAAGTCTGGAAGGATCATTGAACGACGTGACCATGTTTTGATCGGCTTACGGTTGTTAGCAGCAATCGCAGCTTCAACCTTAGCGAACAAATGCGCGTCGACGAATGGACCTTTTTTTAATGAACGAGGCATTATTCAGATTCCCTTACTTGACGCGACGGTCGCGAATAATCATCTTAGTCGTACGCTTATTGGTACGTGTCTTGTACCCTTTAGCTTTTTGACCCCATGGACTTACAGGTTGAATACCTTTACTACGTCCTTCACCACCACCGTGCGGGTGATCTACCGGGTTCATCGCCATACCACGAACGGTAGGACGAATACCACGCCAGCGCGCAGCACCAGCTTTACCCAATGAACGAAGGTTGCTTTCTTGGTTAGAAACTTCACCAATTACAGCACGACATTCAACGTGGACTTTACGCATTTCACCAGAACGTAAACGAACGATAGCGTAAGAACCATCACGACCCAACAACTGAACTGAAGTACCAGCAGAACGTGCTAATTGAGCACCTTTACCGATTTTAAGTTCAAGGTTGTGAAGTGTAGAACCGATTGGCATGTTGCGAAGTGGCAAGCAGTTACCTGGACGAATTGGAGCATCGTTACCAGATTGTACTTTATCACCAGCACGTAGGCCTTTAGGTGCAATGATGTAACGACGTTCACCATCAGCATATTTCAACAAAGCAATATGAGCTGTACGGTTAGGATCGTATTCGATGCGCTCTACAGTCGCTGGAATACCATCTTTGTTACGTTTAAAGTCAACAATACGGTAGTTTTGCTTATGACCACCACCCACGTGACGTGTAGTGATGTGACCATTGTTATTACGACCACCAGTACGTTTTTTAGCTTCTACCAACGGTGCATAAGGCGCGCCTTTGTGAAGATGGTCATGAACCACTTTCTCTACAAAGCGACGTCCTGGAGACGTTGGCTTACATTTTTGAATTGGCATAATTCTCGTCCTTATTCCGCTGCGTTTTCAGCGGTATCGCCCAAGTCAGCCATCTCTACATCTTGGCCAGCTTTCAGGGTGACGTATGCTTTTTTCACATCAGAACGACGTCCTAATGTTTTACCAAAGCGTTTTGTTTTACCTTTAGTGATCGTTGTATTGATTTTTACAACTTCAACACCAAAGAGCTGCTCAACTGCTTTTTTGATTTCAAGTTTGTTTGCATTTAATGCAACTTTGAACACTTGAACACCAGCAGTATCACCTAAAACTTGTGCTTTTTCTGAGAATACTGGTCCTAATAGGACTTGATAGATACGTTCGTTGTTCATCCGAGTTCTACCTCAATTTTCTTAGCAGCAGCTACAGACATTACAACTTTATCAAATGCGATCAAGCTAACAGGATCAATAGCAGTAGCATCAACCACATCAACGTGTGGAAGGTTGCGAGCTGCGAGATACAAGTTCTCATCTACAGCATCTGTAATGATCAATGCGCGAGTTGCATTCAAGTCTGTAAGTTTTGCAAGCAAGTCTTTAGTTTTTGGAGCTGCAACAGCAAACTCTTCAACTAATACAAGACGATCTTGGCGAACAAGTTCAGCTAAGATACATTGCATTGCACCGCGGTACATCTTACGGTTTACTTTTTGAGACCAATCTTGTGGGCGAGCAGCAAAAGTTTTACCACCACCAACCCAGATAGGGCTACGAATAGAACCCGCACGAGCGCGACCAGTACCTTTTTGACGGAATGGCTTTTTACCACCGCCAGAAACATCTGCACGTGATTTGTGAGCACGAGTACCTTGACGACCACCAGCTAAGTAAGCTGTAACAACTTGGTGTACAAGAGCTTCGTTAAATTCACGTCCGAAAGCAACTTCAGACAATTCAACAGCAGAGCCGGAAACAGTTTTTAAATTCACAGTATTTCCCCTCAGGCCTTGATGGTAGGACGTACGATAACGTCACCGCCAGTTGAACCAGGAATAGCACCCTTAACAACTAAAACAGAACGTTCAGCGTCAATAGATACGATTTCAAGACCTTGAACTGTTACGCGTTCGTCACCTAAGTGACCAGCCATTTTCTTGCCTTTGAACACGCGACCAGGTGTCTGGTTTTGACCTGTAGAACCTAATACACGGTGAGATACAGAGTTACCATGAGTAGCATCTTGCGTACGGAAATTCCAACGCTTAACACCACCTTGGAAACCTTTACCTTTTGACTGACCAGTAACATCAACAATTTGACCAACTGTGAACAGATCAACACCGATAGAAGCACCCACTTCACGGCCTTCAAGCTCAGCTTCAGTAACACGGAACTCTTTAACCAAACGACCAGCAGCAACACCCGCTTTCGCGAAGTGACCTTTCTGAGCGTTAGTTACGCGCGATTCGCGACGTTCACCAGTAGTTACTTGAATTGCTTGATAACCATCAGTTTCAAGTGTTTTGATTTGCGTAATGCGGTTTGGATCGACTTCGATAACTGTAACAGGTACAGATACACCAGCATCTGTAAAGACGCGAGTCATACCACATTTGCGACCGACTAAACCAATAGCCATGTGCATAAACCTCTAAAAAAGCGGCCTAATTAACTTATAAAGTTAATCAACCGAAAGCCTTAACCCAAAGCGATCTGAACATCAACACCAGCAGCAAGATCTAACTTCATCAATGCATCAACAGTTTTATCTGTTGGTTGAACGATGTCGATCAAACGCTTATAAGTGCGGATTTCGTACTGATCACGAGCGTCTTTGTTGACGTGTGGTGAAGTAAGAACGTTGAAGCGTTCGATGCGAGTAGGCATCGGAATTGGACCACACACTTGTGCGCCAGTACGCTTAGCGGTTTCTACGATCTCTTGAGCAGATTGATCAATCAGACGATGATCAAAAGACTTCAAACGGATACGAATTCTCTGGTTAGACATACCAGTAAACTCCAAGCCAAATATATAAAGAATCACCCATGACGCACCTCACCATTCTGGTAAGTGTCAAGGGCAGTGAAAATCACTAAGGTCATGATCGATGCCACGACTGTAATGCGTTAACTACTTTCTTCGTAGTAAACGCCCTCCATTTGAGGGTCGCTCATTATAACGATTGTTTAAGTCTTATGCAATTCTTCTTTTCATTTTTTAAGCAATCAATCCTGCTATGCACTCACAACATAATCGATTGCCTGATTCAGCAAACGATTACCCTGTTCAAATTTACTTTTGATAGTTCTTTTTAATTCAGATATCGGTTGTACATATTTACCATTAAAAACCGCCATGTCCTCTTCATTCTCAATCAAAAGTGCCAAGGTCTGTGGCGTCATTTCTGGATGAAACTGAAACCCAAGAACATTACGCCCAATCTGATACATTTGATTTCGACAGACTTTATTCTCGGCCAAGCGCACCCCACCCTTTGGAATTTCAAAGGTTTCACTATGCCATTGTAAAATATTCAACTGCTCTGGAATCTGAAAATAATCTTCAGGCACATGCGATGCACGCCCCACATCCATCCAACCCAATTCTTGGTGCGGATTACGGCTCACAGCGGCCCCTAGGGCATTGGCAATCAATTGCCCACCCAAACACAATCCAATAGCAGGTTTACCAGCAGCCAAATAACGTCGTAGCCACCTTTTTTCAAGCTTTAACCATGGATAATTTGCTTCATCATTCACACTCATGGTTCCACCCATGATAATCAATAGATCGACTTCATCTACTCGTGGTAAGGCTTCCAATTCCAATGGCAAATCAACGGGCAATGCAAAAAACTCTGTTGCGGTAATTTTTGCTTTATGTGCTTTTAAAAAGTCATAGCAACTGCCAAAACCTTCGCCAGCAATGTGCTGAAAATAATGCACTCTTAAATGCGACTTCATGCGCTAAAACCTATTTATCGTTAGAATGATAATTAGTCTTAGCAAAAATAAAGCCAGTTTTGAGCAATCCTATTAATCCGTACCGATTCTGTACAAAAGCAGCGCAACACTAGCGGCTTTGTTGATTTTCTCTTAACCTAAGTCATTATATTTATTTAGCCCACGCCCCATGACAACACACAATAAAGCACAAACCAAGCTAATTCATGCACCACGCCAAGCCCCTCAATACATTGAAACCGTACAACCTCCCTTATTTCGTGCATCGACCATTATTTTTAAAAGCACGGCGCACCTTTTTGAGCGCCATTGGACCGATGCTTATGATTATAGTTACGGCACACACGGTACACCGACGACGTTTACATTAGGGGACAACATTGCCCAAATTGAAGGTGGACGTTATTGCTTGCTTGCACCAAGCGGTTTATCTGCGATTAATCTCGTGAATAGTGCCATTTTAAGTTCAGGGGATGAGGTTTGGGTCGCCGATAATATTTATGGCCCCAATCTTGAGCATTTAAATCATCTACAAGATCGTTATGGCATCACAGTTAAAGTTTATAATCCCATTGATGCCAATAGTTTTCAACCGACTGAAAAAGCGAAATTGATTTGGCTCGAAGCAGCGGGATCAGTCACTTTAGAATTTCCCGATTTAAAGAACTTGGTTAAAAAAGCACAGCATGCCAATGTACTCACCGCACTGGATAATACATGGGGCGCAGGACTGGCTTTTAATGCTTTTGATTTCTCAGATGAGCACCTCACTGTCGATATTACAGTTCATGCACTGACCAAATACCCAAGTGGTGGCGGTGATATCTTAATGGGTTCAGTCGTGACCCGTGACCAAACACTGCATCACAAACTCTATCGAATGCATGCAATTCAAGGTATTGCAGTTTCGGGCGATGATACTGCACAAATCCAACGCAGTTTGGCACACATGTCTTTGCGCTATGAACAGCAAGCCCAAAGTGCACTCACCCTGTTGAGCTGGTTAAAAAAACAACCACAATTTAATCAAGTCCTCCATCCAAGCGATCCTGATGCAGCAGGCCATCAGTTCTGGACAGAAATTTGCAGCACTGGCAAAAGTGCAGGCTTGGTCAGTGTTATTTTCAAACCAGAATATGACCTGACCTCAATTCGAAAGTTCTGCGACAACTTAACGCTGTTTAAACTCGGATTTAGTTGGGGCGGTCCCGTTAGTCTGGCAATGTTGTATGACTTAAAACAAATGCGTACTTTGGAAAATACACATTTACAACAAGGTTTATTGGTTCGCTTCTGTATTGGACTAGAACATCCAGAAGATTTAATTCAAGATATTCAAAACGCATTAAAACAGCTCGATTGAGATTAAAAACAGGTGAAGAATGAGTACACCAATCGTTATTGCAAAAAAAACCACTGATACAACACAAGATATTGTTTTACATTCTAAATTTGCAAACCGACATGGTCTGATTGCAGGTGCGACTGGGACAGGTAAAACCGTCACCCTTAAGGTGATGGCCGAAAGCTTTTCTCGTATTGGTGTACCGGTATTCCTTGCCGATGCTAAAGGTGATGTCTCCAGTCTAGCTAAAGCAGGTAGCAGCAATCCCAAATTTGATGAGCGTCTGAAAAGCTTACAATTAGATGCGATTCCTTTTGCAGCATCACCTGTGGTTTTCTGGGATCTGTTTGGACAACAAGGGCATCCCATTCGCACCACCATTTCAGAAATTGGTCCCTTATTACTGGCACAAATGCTGAATCTGAATGACACACAAGAAGGTGTACTTTCGGCAGTATTCCGTGTTGCCGATGATCAAGGCCTATTACTGATTGACTTTAAAGACCTAAAAGCCATGCTGACCTATGTCAGCGAAAATGCGGCCAGCCTTAAAGCTGAATACGGCAATCTTTCCCCTGCCAGTCTGGGTGCAATCCAACGAAACTTGCTGGCATTAGGTGATCAAGGCGGTGAACAGTTTTTTGGTGAACCAAGCCTAAATATTCTCGATTTCATTCAAACTGATACCAATGGTCATGGCTATATCAATATCTTGGCTGCAGATAAGTTGATGAACACGCCGAAGTTATATGCCACTTTCCTGCTTTGGATGATGTCAGAATTGTTTGAACAGTTGCCCGAAGTAGGCGATATGGATAAGCCAAAGTTGGTATTCTTCTTCGATGAAGCGCATTTACTGTTTGATAATGCGAGTCCTGCTTTGCAACAAAAGATTGAACAAGTGGTACGTTTGATCCGTTCTAAAGGTGTGGGGATTTATTTTATTACCCAGAATCCTCTCGATCTCCCTGAAAGTGTTTTAGGGCAATTGGGTAACCGTGTACAACATGCCTTACGTGCATTTACTCCCAAAGACCAAAAGGCAGTCAAAACCGCAGCGGATACTTTCCGCGCCAATCCTGATTTTAAAGTCGACCAAGCCATTACCGAACTTGCCGTTGGTGAAGCATTGATCAGCTGCCTAGATGAACAAGGAACTCCACAGATTGTTGAGCGCGGTTGGGTGATGCCTCCTTACTCCTCCTTTACCCCGATCACGCCTGAAGAACGCCAAGTGATTATCGGGCAAAGTATTGTGGCGGGTGTCTACGACCAAGCCGTTGATCGAGACAGTGCTTATGAAATGCTACAGAAAAAAGTGCTGCAACAGTCGCAACAAAAAGAGGCAGATGAGTTAGCCAAACAGCAAAGCAAGGAGCAAGATGCTTTGGCCAAGCAACAAGCCAAAGAACAAGAACGGTTTGCTCGTGAGCAGCAAAAAGCTGCAGAAAAGTCACAGCGTGATCGCGAGAAACTTACCCAAGACATCGTAGGCACTTTTGCCAAAAGTGCGGCACGTAGTTTAGGCGGCTCAACAGGACAGAAAATTGTCCGTGGCTTACTCGGTTCATTATTCGGTAAAAAATAAACCCATACTTATATGTAAATTAAGGGATAATTTATTATCCCTTAATTTTTTTATGGCTTTTATTTAAATATGCATTGCAAATACACCTTATAAGATGTATTTTAAATACATCTTATAAGTGATAGCCAAGAGAGATCAAGCATGACTCCACAGCAAATTGACCTAGTAAAAGCCACTGTTCCTGTCCTACGCGAAAATGGTGTTGCACTGACTGGATACTTTTATAACCGCATGTTAGGTAATCATCCCGAATTAAAAGAAACCTTTAATATGGGACACCAACGTAGTGGGGCTCAAGCACAGGCACTTGCGGGTGCAGTTTTGGCGTATGCAGAGAATATTGAAGACCCTTCTGTGCTTTTGCCTGTGGTTGAAATGATTGCGCATAAACATGTCAGTTTAAATATTCAATCACCAGACTACGGCATTGTCGGTGAAAACCTTTTGCACTCGATTAGTGAAGTCCTCAATATTTCAATGGAAGATCCATTGATTGGTGCATGGGCTGCCGCTTATGGTCAATTAGCTGATCTATTTATCAGTACTGAAAAAGCCATTTATGATCAACACCAACAAACTCAAGGCAGTTGGTTAGGCTGGCGTAATTTTAAAATTGCCAAAAAAGTGGTGGAAAGTGATGAGATTACCTCTTTCTATCTCGCGCCTGTTGATGGTGGCGCATTACCATACTATGAAGCAGGTCAGTACATCTCAGTTCGCGTGTTTGTGCCTGAGTTGAATTTAAGACAACCACGCCAGTACACCCTCTCTACGAGCCCGCAAGCGGATTATTTACGTATCTCAGTGAAACGTGAAGATGAAAAAGGCGAACTCGCTGGTGGTTGGGTATCCAGCACCTTACATGGTCTAGCTGAAGGTTCTGAAATTGAAGTGTCTGCACCAACAGGTAATTTCTATCTGATCGACAGCAGCAAGCGTAATGTCTTTATCAGTGGTGGTGTAGGATTAACCCCAATGATTGCGATGTTGAACCAGTTAGTGACATTGGATATGCCGCAACCTGTTAACTTCATTCATGCCTGCCGCAGCAGCCAAGTACATGCCATGAAGCAACATATTCAGGAACTTAAAAGCAACTATCCCCGTTTAAGTACATTTACGGCATATGAGTTTCCACACGAAAATGACAACCTTGGTGAGGACTACGATGTTGCTGGACGTTTAGATTTAAGCAGCATTGATGCCGCACTATTGCCAGCCAATGCCGATTATTATTTATGTGGGCCAATGCCATTTATGGCAGCGCAACATCAGGCACTGGTTGCTCGTGGTATTCCCGCTGCAAACATTCACAGCGAAGCCTTTGGTACAGGTGGCGTCAAACTCAGCTAAGCCACCCTAGATTTTGCATAGGGCTAGTCTATGTTAGACTAGCCCTTTCTATTTCTTGCACTAGATTGAGTGAAACCACATGCAACTCAATAAGTTTACTGATTATGCACTCAGAATTTTGATGTATGTCGCTCGTCCGAGTGATGTACCTTATACGATTGCAGATATCGCAGAAGACTTACATGTGTCGCAAAACCACTTGGTTAAAGTCGTGCACTTCATGGGTAAACAACACTGGATTGTGACCATTCGCGGTAAAGGCGGCGGTCTGCGCCTCAATCCGGAAGCCAAGAATCTGAAATTAGGTGCGATTGTTCGAACCTTACAAGGCAATCATCAAATTGTTGAATGCAATACCCCTCCTTGTGTACTTCGAGCCAACTGCGGACTGAAAGGAATTTTAGATCAAGCCTTAGAATGCTTCTATCAAAGCCTTGACCAATATACGCTTGGCGAAGTCGTCCAACAGGGCATTATCCCCTCTTCCACACGCTCAAATATCGATTTTTTAGAGCTTATTCAGAAAGCTTAAAATCGCATACAGACGAAGGGTTCGCACGAACGCCTCACATCCTTTATAATAGTCGTTGCTATTTCTATTCAAAAGTAAGCTTCTATGCGTCGCAGTGAAAAATCGAAAGACACCAAAGCCAGACTCGCACCTAAACAAAAAATCAGTTATGAAAAAAAGGCTGACCCTGCATTAACTGAGTATGCAGTACAGTCTTTAACTTGGTTACGCCAAGCTGAATTTTTGATGAGTGCGCCAAAACTGGCTTTATGCGTAGAAGATACAGGTTATGAAATCGCATTTGCAGGTCGCTCGAATGCTGGTAAATCAAGTGCAATTAATACTTTAACCAATCAAAAGCAACTGGCACGCGCTTCAAAAAGACCAGGCCGCACCCAAATGATCAACTTTTTCAGCTTGGGCAATCCAGATCAACGCTTAGTCGACTTACCTGGTTATGGCTATGCTGCGGTTCCTGAGGCGATGAAAATTGTTTGGCAAAAAGAACTTGAAAATTATCTGATCCACCGTAAAAGCTTACAAGGCTTAGTGCTATTGATGGACATACGTCATCCTTTACAGCACTTTGACCTGATGATGCTGGAATGGGCGCATTCACGTCATTTATTTGTACATATTCTACTGACCAAGGCAGATAAGTTGAACCGTGGCCCTGCCAATGAAGTTTTATTTGATGTAAAACAGCAATTGAAGAAAATGAAACTCGATTTCTCGATTCAACTGTTCTCGTCACTCAATCGCATTGGTTTAGAAGAACTGGCAACTGTCATGGCAGGTCGTTTGAATTACACCCTTGATCAACCGACAGAATTTGACCTCAGTCAGATCCCAGAAGCCTCAGAAACCGACATTCAAGAATAAAAAGTGCATTTTATGCATCAAGTTGCATAAAATAAATTTTAATTGTCCCGAATTGCTAAACACAAACACTAGGTAGTTTTCATATACTGCTTAGTGTTGGTTCATTGCACTATCGATTAGGACTAAACGATGAAATTACTATCATTTGTGAAGAACAAAGTTCTTGGTTCTTCGATTGACTATAAAATCCTCCCACGCAAAGTAAAATTTGACTGGGAAAATACACCAGTGGATTGGATTCCAAACCAACCTTTTGCCAGCTATTTTATTAATGAAATTAACAATATTTTACCAGCTGGTGAGTTTTGGTTTTGCCGTTTATATAACAAAGTCCTTCCAAAAATTACCGATGAAAAATTAAAGCAAGACGTCCAAGCCTTTATTCGTCAGGAAGCAATGCATGCCGTTGCCCACACCTCAGCCAATAAGGAATATTTGACGCAGCGTAATATTGATATTCAGCGTAACCTCGACATTATGGATTTCTTATTTACCAAAGTCTTGGCAGACAAGCCTTTCGATAAAGAAATTCCTAAAGCACTTGAGCATCAATGGGATTTATTCCGCCTAGGTGTGATTGCAACTGTTGAACACATGACTTGTGTACTAGGTAAATACGCACTATATAACAAACGCTGGGAAGAGCTGGGTGCTGATCCTGAAATGCTAGATTTAATCAAATGGCATGGCTCTGAAGAAATTGAACACCGTACCGTTGCATTTGATCTTTATCGCCATTTGGGCGGTGGTTATATTGCACGTTACTATATGAGTGTTGCCGTCATTATCGGTGTACTTGGCCTATGGGTTGATGGCGCTGCACATATCATGAGCCAAGACCCGCGTTTTGCGGACAAGAAGCCAAGCTTATTTAAACCATGGATCTGGATCGAATGGTCGAAGATCGCGTTAAAAGACGCGAAAATCTTGCCGGGTCCTGCATGGTTGGTTGCACAACAGATTGATTACCTCATGCCTTGGTATGACCCAGTCAAAGAAGGCAATACCCAAGATGCGGTGAATTATTTAAATAATTCACCTGCTGCAAAGCGCGCCTTACAACCCGCAGCATAAACATTCTTTTATAGACTAAAAAAAGCAGGAGTCATCTCCTGCTTTTTTGTGCTCAATACGATCAGCTTGATTCAGCTTCTGCCTGTTTTGCGTAGCGATCAACCACCACACTAATCATCATGTCACCTTGCACATTGACCACAGTACGAACTGTATCCAGCACACGGTCGATCGGCAATAAAATCGCAATCGCTTCAGCAGGTAAACCAACCGACTGTAGCACCATGATCATGGTGACCATACCTGCACTCGGAATCCCTGGCGCGCCCAATGAAGCAATCATTGCGGTTAAACAAACGATAATCTGCTGCGTTAAACTCAGATCTAAGCCCATCAAATTGGCAATAAATAAGGCAGCCGCAGCTTCGTACAAAGCCGTACCATCCATATTCAGTTGTGTGCCTAAAGGAATCACAAAACCTGCAGTTTGCGGTCGTACACCTAGGTTTTCCTGTGCACACTTCATACTTAGCGGCATGGTCGCTGAGCTGGAACTGGTCGCAAAAGCTGTGACTAAAGCCGTTCTCGCCCCTCTAAAAAAGGTAATCGGATTCATCCGCCCAAAAATCCAGAGCAAGGCAGGTAACACCACCACGCCATGGAAAATGGTCGTCCCCGTCACTACTGCCGCGAATTCAACCAACCGACTTAATACAGACAAATCCTCAGTCGCAATCAACTTTGCTAAAAGCGCAAAAATCCCGATCGGTGCAAGCTTCATCACCCAGCCCACTAACATCATCATGATGTCAAAGAATTGCTGGCTGATGTTACGGACTAGACTAAAACGTTCACCACCTTTGACCAAGGCCACACCTAAGAATAAGGCAAACACGACCACAGCCAACACATTGCCTTCACTAAATGCCTTAAATGGATTGATTAGGGTATTTTGAATAAAGGTGGTAACAAAACTTGATGGCGTTAAGGTGTCTGGTGTTTGATGACTGTCCATTGCTGCCTGAAACAACTGAATATCGACGCCTTTACCCACATCAAACAAATGCGCACAACTAATCCCTAGAATCAAAGCCAAAGTGGTCGTCGTCAGGCAGCTCAATGCAGTAATTTTCCAGACACGCCCGAATTGTCCACCCGCCTGTAAATTGGAAACCCCAACGACGATTGAGCTAAAAATCAATGGAATCAACAGCATTTTCAATAAACCAATGAAAACACTGCTTAAGATGCCCAGTCCGTAAAGACTAGATTCAACAAATGCGGTTTGTGGATAGGCAAGCAACAAAAAACCGAAAGCGACACCGAGCACAGCTGCAATTAAAATTTGTGTATTTAAATTCATTGTTTAATGGGTAAACATTTAACTTAGCGGTACTATGGCATGCTCATGTTGAAGAATCGAGCAATTTTTTGTCACATGCTTATGATAAAAAAAGCCATCAGAATGATGGCTTTAGTACTGGTTTACTTTTTACTGGGTTTCAATTTCTCTGAGCCGAATCAAACCTTCTTGGACGGTACTACAGACCAACTGTCCATTTTGCCACATCCGCCCAAAGTTTAAGCCACGTGAGCTGGCACTAATTGTGGCTTCCATATCGTAAAGCATCCATTCATCTGCACGCAGCGGACGATGGAAGTAAATGGTATGGTCGATACTGGCACATTGTAAATTTGGAGAGATCCATGACAAACCATGTGGACGTAAAGCCGTCGTCATCAAGGTAAAATCTGAATAGAATGCCACAATCGCCTGATGCAGCGAAATTTCATCTAAATTTGCTGGAATCGTATCATGGGTGCGAATGTAGTGTGCATAAAACGGCGCTTCAGGCTGCGGCTGAAATGGGTTAATTAATTGCGTCGGTCTGATTTCCACATGACGCTCTCGCATAAAACTGGCACGTACATTTTCAGGTACAAAGTTAATTAAACTTTCTTTCAGCTCATTCTCAGACTTTAATGTCTCTGGCTCAGGGTACTCTGGTTCTTTATGTTGATAGTTCAAGCCTTCTTCTGGATTGGCAAAAGAGACCATTGCAGAGAAAATAGTACGACCATGTTGGATCGCACGAACCTGTCGACTAGCAAAACTTTTACCATCTCTGAGCGAATCAACTTCATAAATAATTGGTGCATTGACATCACCGCCATACAGAAAATAGGCATGTAAAGAATGTGCGGGACGATCTGTAGTATATGACGCAGCTCTTAATGCCTGCCCAAGTACTTGCCCACCGAATACTCGCTTGCCTACCAAATTGCGGCTATTACCTCTGAAAATATGTTCTTCTAACTTTTCCAGAGTCAACAGTTCAACCAATTCTTGAGTTAACGCATTCATGTAATAGCCTTCCAACATCAATGAGGAGAGATCAACCAATCCTTTCAGGGTTGATAATTTTGATTGTGCCACAAATTCTAATGGCAATGGTCAGGATAAAATGATTCATGCGTCACGATAATGATGCATGGATTATCTTAATATGTATTTATAGCGACTAAAAATACGATTTTTAACGATAAAATCTACCAAATACGCTATATTTTGTCAGAAAATAACATACCGTTTCATGTAAGAATATCGCAGAATGTCGTGTTCATCATGACTCGATGTCAGGATTATTATTTAGGAGTTTGTAATGTCCAAGACTGGATTTGGTCAAATGTATCGCCAACTTTCGAGTAAGTTACTTGACCTTGTGGTAACCCCGCATGTTCTTGGTGAAGTTCCTACAGAATCTACCACAGCAGAGCCAAATACAACCGAATCAAATAAGCTGGTTTGCTATGTTTTACAGAATTATTCGCGTAGTAATGCACTGGTGGTTGATGGTGAAACCCGTCGCCTCAATTTAAAGCCAGCCTTAGATCCCTTGAGTTTTGGCAGTTATCAAGAAAAAAATTCAGTCTTGTTTTTACACCATAACGAAAACAATTTTTTTAATACTCAAACTTTCCCACCTCGCCTACTACAACTAGTTGAAGCACTTGAACAACAAGCAGATATTGATATTCAGCTTGTACCCGTTACGGTACTTTGGGGTCGTTCACCAGATAAAGAAGACTCTTGGTTCAAATTATTATTCTCAGATACTTGGGCAACACCTGGTACGGTCAAACAACTCATGAATATTGGCTTACATGGCCGTCAATCTTATTTAGAGTTCCACGAACCACAATCTTTACGTGAGTTGGTAGATTATGCCAAGAGTAATCATCCAAATATTTCGCCAGCAACCTATATTGCAAGCTCTCTAGATAGCTACTTAGACCAGCAACGTGAAGTGGTACTTGGGCCAGACTTATCAGACCGTCGCAATGTGATGCAATCGGTAGTAAAGTCACCTGAGGTACAAGATGCCATTCGCCGAGAAAGCATCCAGCATAAAATCAGTATGCTGGAGGCTGAACGTCGTGCGATTGGTTATGTCAACGAGATCGTATCTGACTACTCGGCATCTGCGGTACGTTTTGCAGATATGGCTTTAACTCGCTTATGGACACAACTCTATGATGGCGTAGAAGTGCATAACTTCAGTACCGTACGTGAACTCGCCAAAGATTATGAAATTGTCTATACGCCATGTCACCGTAGTCATATCGACTATTTACTATTGTCTTATGTGATTTATAAACGCGGCTTGATGATTCCATATATCGCTGCGGGTGATAACCTGAATTTACCGTTTGTAGGCCAGTTGTTACGTGGTGGTGGTGCATTCTTTATTCGCCGCTCTTTCCGTGGCAATGCACTCTACACCTCTGTATTTAAAGAATATCTATACAGCATTTTATCGCGCAATACGCCAATCGAATACTTTATTGAAGGTGGTCGTTCACGTACAGGTCGCTTACTTCCACCGAAGACCGGGATGCTGGCAATGACCATTCAAGGGCATCTACGTGGCCCTGCAAAACCAATCGTCTTTGTCCCGACTTATATTGGCTATGAGCGCCTGATGGAAGGCTCAACTTATGTAGGAGAAATGCAAGGTAAACCGAAAGAAGCAGAATCAATTTTTGGTATTGTGAAAACTTTGCGTAAAATTGAACGTATCTTCGGTAAAGTACATGTGAACTTCGGCGAACCTGTATTCTTAAATGATATTTTGAAACAACAAGGTGCGGAGAATATTCAAGCGGATACCGCAAGCACCACCGAGATTTCCAATGTTGTGGCAAGCTCAGCCAATCTGATTTTAGAAAACATCAACCGTGCTGTCGTCATCAACCCTGTGTCATTACTTTCTTTAATTTTATTGGCGACACCAAAACATACTTTAGATGAAGAAATCTGCGCGAAGCAACTCGACATTTATCGTGATTTGGCAACCCAACAACCCTATGATGAACGCACTCAAGTGACCTCATTATCAGGTAAAGAAATTATTGCCTATGGCCTAAAACTTAAGCTAATCAAACGAGTACAGCATGTTTTAGGTGATATTATTGCGATTGAAGATAATCAAGCCGTATTACTCACTTACTTCCGCAATAACATTTTGCATGCCTTTGTTTTACCGTCATTGGTGGCATCACTCGTTGAGCACAATGGTAAAATTCACAAGAACGATTTAAGCAACGTCATTCGTACCTTATATCCGTTCTTAAAAGCTGAATTATTTATGAAATGGGAAGCTACTGACTTACAAAAGCAAATTGATAACTATATCAATGCATTGGTTCAGATCGGTATTGTTTTCCAAGATCATGAAGACAACCTATTCAGCCCAACACCGAACAGCGAAGAACATCAAAAACTCGTGACTTTGGCAATGCCAGTCAAACAGAGTTTAGAACGTTACTACATGACCCTTGCACTGATCACTCAACGTGGTTCAGGCAATATATCCACCAAGCAAGTAGAAGAACTCAGCCATTTGCTCGGTCAACGTCTATCGGTGTTATATGAGTTCAACTCACCAGAGTTTTTTGACAAAGCCCTATTCCAAAGCTTTATTAAAGTCCTCACTCAGCAAAATTATATTCGTAACAATGAGCAAGGTCTCATTGAGTACGATGATAATTTCAGTGAAATGGCTGCGGGTGCACAACTGGTGTTGGATGAAACCACTTTACAAATGTTGCAGCACATCACTACATTCAGCGATGAAGAACTGGCAGAGGCATTAGAAGCCATGGCCTCACAACAAGCCAAACGTCGCTTAAAACGTAAAAAATCTTAAACATTAAAAAAGGCAACTTCGGTTGCCTTTTTTAATGTGCTAACGACACTCTAAATACTTTGGATCATCCAAACATCGCAGTCGTTTAATGAGCGATACAAAATACGCATCATAATAACCAGAGTCGACATAACGGTTTCGAATCTTTACCACCATCGCGTCATAGCCCTGTTTCTCATAACTGGAAATATCCGCCCAGTAATAGGCTGGTAAATGGTTTTCCCATTGGATGGCTTGTGCAGCAAGCACATTACTATTACGTACAAACCACGATCGTATTTGGTGACCAAACTCTGTTGGATAGGCTTGTGGTCGAATCACGACATTCATCGCAAAATACGCCATAGGGAAATTGACCACCTGCGTGTCTGCACCAAACTCTTTTTTTAAGTTATACGGCAATATTCCATAGGCAGGTGCAGCCAAAATATCAATTTTTTTCTGCTTAAAGGATTCCACTGCATTGGAAAAATCAACATAGACTGGTTTTGCGCCTACACTTTGTACCAATGCCTGCTGTGGGGGATTATTCTCCAAAACTCCAATGGTTTTATTCTTTAACTGAGACACTTTATTAATCTGTTGGGTATTCATAATCATATAAGCGGTACCAATCGGAATCATCCCCAACACTTCATAATTCGAATTAACCATCCGCTTTTCCACATTGCTATTATTTAAAAGCTGCAGAAAGACTCTGGCAACGCGATTATTAGGGATCAGACCAATCCCCCCTGTTGTCCCCATAAAACGGTTATAACGGTAGGTATTAAAATTGGAAGCCACCAAGCCCGAACATTTGCGCTGATCAAATGCTTGTATGGCATCTTTTTCATTGTTAAAAGTTTGAAATTTTAATTGAACTTGATTCTGCTGTGCATACAAACGAATATCTTGTAGTCGGCGACTGATATCACCTTGAGTACTTAAAGGATCAAATACACACCAAGACTGCTCGACAGCCCAACTGGTGGTTGTGGTCAACCCCAATAAGATCATGCAAATTATTTTTCTCATGTATCACCTTTACGCCTCGCCGCAAACCATGTGCTCAATTCAGGCGATTCCTTTACGGAATTTGTTAGTATTTAAGATTCAAAATACATACCAACTCTTTAAACTTTCTTTACAGTCTAATCTAATTATTTTTCATTACTATGTACTAATAAAGCTGCTGCATAGTCATTAAAGCAAATCAAATGGTCAAATTTAAAATCACTCTCAATTAATCGTGTGGCATAAATTCGCTTGCCAGTGTGTTGTTCTGATAATAATTTCAAGGGTTTTACATCAAGCTGCTGTTGAAACCACCATAGGATTTCATGCATTGGCAAGGGACTATTATTGCTCACGATATAGCTTGTCTCAACTTTAGCTAAATTAACCAATCCAGCCAAAAATTTTGCTAAATCATCAATATGAATCCGATTACTAAAATGGATCGTCGGATAAGTCAGACTTTGTTGTGCCAATTTTTTTAATCGAACAATTGAAGTGCCATAAATGCCAGTCGGACGAATAATAACGCATTGTTGTGGGTAATGCTGCTGCCACAGTAATTCCATCTTTCGAAGAATCTGCCCTTGCTCATCAGCAGGCTGTATCAGCGATTCATCATCAATTCGCTCTCCTGCATTTTCACCATAAACACGGGTCGAAGACACCACAACAATACGTTGTACGGGATGTATTTTCAGTGAGGTGACAATGGGTAATACACTATCAACATAGGTGTGCTGATAGGTATCAACATCACTTTGTGAAGGTGCTAATATCACATAGACTAAATCAACAGGTGGCAGTTTTTCTAAATCCAGCTGATGAATATCTTGAATATAATGCGTCGCGTAACAATCTGTTTTTTCACTACGACTTATTGTGCTAATGTGGTGACCTTGCTCAAATAAGTGTTTAGCGACGCGCTGAGATGTTTTACCATAACCAATAAATAAAATATGCATACACACCTTTGACCAGAGATGACATCAGTTCAGCAATTACAAGGCGTTGGTGCTGCCGCAGCGACCCTATTAGAAAAGCTTCATATTTTTAGCACGGATGATTTGTTGTTCCATCTTCCACGTGACTATGAAGATCGTAGCACTATTATTCCAATGAATCAGCTGATCGTTGGACGAAGTTACTTGCTTGAAGGTGAAGTCCGTTCAGTCGATTTTCCACCTGGGAAAAAGAAATCGCTTGCGGCTCTGCTACAAGATGATTTTGGCAAAGTGACCTTACGCTTTTATCATATTTATAAAGGTCTCACTGATCGCATCACAATGGGGCAAAGGCTACGAATTTTTGGTGAGGTACGTGTTGGTGCGCGTGGTCTTGAGCTGTATCACCCCGAAATACAAGTTATCCAACAACATACCGCTTTACCCAAAACCCAACTCACTGCAATTTACCCAAGTACTGAAGGGTTAACCCAACCCAAGTTACGTGAATATGTACGTCAAGCCCTAAAACACCATAGCGATGACCTACCTGAATTATTACCGAGCAAATTCAGTAATGGCTATGAGTTAAAACAAGCGCTACATTACATCCATGAACCCCCGATTGATGCCAATATGTTGCAACTCAATCAAGGTTCACATCCTGCACAACAGCGCTTAATCTTCGAAGAGTTGGTCGCCCATCAAATTAGCTTATTAACGCGTCGCGCCTATATACGTCAGATTGCCGCACCTCGTTTTAGCGCTAGTAAAATATTAGCCAAAAAATTATTAGAAGCACTTCCCTTCCAAATGACCAATGCACAAAAGCGGGTCTCTAAGGAAATTCTACAAGATCTCAAACAAGATCAACCGATGTTACGTTTGGTGCAAGGTGATGTAGGCGCAGGTAAAACCTTAGTTGCTGCAGTCGCGGCTTGCCATGCCCTCGAAGCAGATTGGCAAGTGGCACTCATGGCACCGACTGAAATTTTAGCTGAACAACATTATTTAAACTTTAAACGCTGGTTTGAACCCTTAGGTATTCAGGTCGCATGGCTCTCAGGCAAACAAAAAGGCAAAGCCAGAAGCCAAGCGGAGCAACAAATCAAAGAAGGTCATGCCCAATTGATCGTGGGTACGCATGCCCTATTTCAAGATACGGTTGGATTTTCTAAACTCGGCTTGGTGATTATTGATGAACAGCACCGTTTCGGTGTTGACCAACGTCTTGCTTTAAGAAATAAGGGTGCAGATCAATTTACCCCACACCAATTGGTGATGACTGCAACCCCCATTCCGCGTACTTTAGCAATGAGTGCATATGGGGATTTAGACACTTCGATTATTGACGAGTTACCCCCTGGACGAACCCCAATTCAAACTGTGACCATTCCATTAGACCGTCGTGAACAGGTATTACAACGCATCGCCAGCAATTGCCGTGAAGGTAAACAAGCCTATTGGGTTTGTACTTTGGTGGAGCAATCTGAAACACTGGATGCCCAAGCTGCAGAGGCCACGTATCAAGAAATTAAAGAACGTTTTCCAGACATCAACATTGGTTTGGTACATGGCAAAATGAAGGCTGATGAAAAGCAAAGTGTCATGCAAGCCTTTAAAGACAATCAATCCCAACTGTTAATTGCCACCACAGTGATTGAAGTTGGAGTCGATGTACCGAATGCGTCGATTATGGTGATTGAAAATGCAGAGCGTTTGGGGCTTTCACAACTGCATCAACTCCGTGGGCGCGTCGGTCGTGGAGCAACCGCCAGTTTTTGTGCCTTACTTTATAAAACACCCCTGTCTCAAAATGGTCAGGAACGGCTTTCAATTTTACGTGAAAGTAATGATGGTTTTGTCATTGCTGAAAAAGATTTAGAAATACGAGGTCCGGGAGAGTTACTCGGTACCAAACAAACAGGTGATATGGGCTTTCGAGTAGCACGCTTAGAACGAGATGATCATTTGCTTACACAAGCGCATTACGTCGCTCAGCAAATTCTAAAGGACTATCCACAGCATGCGGAAGGACTATTAAAGCGCTGGCTGCCTGAAGCCCCAAGATATGCCTATGTTTAAACGACTTGGAACATCAGCACAGCAGATTTTTGATTATTTTACACCGTGCAGTCTCTGCGACATCGGCATGAAACATCAGTTTGGTGTTTGTTACAGTTGTTGGCAACAACTGCCTTGGTTGAAGCAAAGTATTGAGCGTAACCAGCAACAGGTCTTTGTTGCTTGCCATTATCAATATCCAATTGATCGCATTATTCAACAGTTTAAATATGAGCAAAAACTACATCATCAAAGAATGCTGAATGGTCTGTTATTGCAACTCAAGCTTCCAAAAGTACATGCAATTGTACCCATGCCAGTTTCGACAGATCGCTTGATTGAACGTGGCTTTAATCAAGCCTTGTTGTTGGCCAAAGCACTCGGCAGCGTTTTGAATGTTCCCGTTTGGCAGCCTGTACAACGCTTGGCGCAGCACTCACAAAAAGGCCTGTCGCGCTTAGAACGACTCGAAGACATTGAACAACAATTTGTGGCTGCACCACCGAATCAAATTCGTTATCGCAAAGTACTGATTATCGATGATGTACTGACCACAGGCAGTTCGATTAGTGCTTTATCCAAGGTACTGACACAACTTGGCTGCCAACAGGTTTATAGTGCCTGCGTAGCAGCCGCACAAACTCAGAAATCTAGCTCATCTGCTTTTGCTGACACCACGGAATCACAATCTCTTTAGTCAAAGGTGCAAGCAAGGTCGATTGATCATCCAAATCAATCCATTTCATTTCCGCAATTTCAGCTGCAATTTTAGGTGGCTGTTTTAATTCAACCGCATAGACATAACTCACCAAAATATGATCAGGTTCATTCGCTGCTGCTGTCTCAAACTGACCGATAAACTGAGTTAATTCACATTCACAGCCTATTTCTTCCAAAATTTCACGTTGCATTGTGACCTCAGGCGCTTCATCAACTTCAAGCTTGCCACCCACTTGCATAAACGCCTGTGTATTTTGCTTGCGAACAAGCAGTAATTGATTTTGTTCATTCAAAATCACGGCAGCCGCCACGGTGATGATTTTCACTAGTTCCCCCTTAAGCCTGAATTTCAGCAGTTGACATCCACTTCGGTGTCGCAGGCTGATAATCCGAAAATGCGATAAGAATATCCTCAATTTTTTCTGCCACAATCAATTTATCGACAAAACGTTCCTGACTAAAACCACGCTCAACTGAACCTTGAATCATCTGGATCAAACCATCATAAAAACCATCAACATTTAAAAATGCACATGGTTTTTGATGAATCCCCAATTGGCTCCATGTCCATTGCTCAAAAATTTCTTCCAGTGTTCCTGCACCACCAGGTAAAGCGACAAACGCATCAGACAACTCAGCCATTTTGGTTTTACGCTCATGCATATTTTTCACAATATGCAATTCAGTTAAGCCCGTATGCGCAAGCTCTCGATCAACTAAAGCATTTGGAATTACACCAATCACACGCCCACCTGCCTGTAGTGCACTATCAGCCACGACACCCATTAAACCTGAACGACCACCACCATAGACCAAAGTTTTGCCTTGCGCCGCGATTGCCTGACCAGTTGCCTGCGCCATTTGCTGATAAATGGGATCATTACCAAGTGAGGAACCACAGAAAACACATATAGAATTCATACAATTAAAACCGTTTTATATAACTGTCATGCTGATAAAGTAGGCTATGTAACAAGATTTTTGAGAAAATAACGCTTAGGCAAGTGTTTTTCGTTTCATCCTTGTCTAAAATACACGCTGCTTTTCGGTAAAAGGCCGAAAACATGATATCGACTGCGCGAGGAAAAAAGACATGCTTGAAGCCTTTTATGCCACAGAGCGCGGTAGTCTAGAAGATGCAACAATCAACGGAGGTTTCGATCTCCACCCCGAATTAGTTTGGATTGATCTCATCGCCCCATCCCAAGAAGAACAACAATGGGTTTTGGATGCGTATGAACGAAACCTACCAACATTAAAGTCTCTAGAAGACATTTCCTCATCTGCACGATTTTACCGTGATGATGATGGAATTTTGCATATCAGCACCTATTTTTTAACAAAGAATAAAAACTTTCAAGTCGACGGAGATACTGACGACTCCTCACACATGCTGGCTATGGTACAAACTGTTGCCTTTATTTTGCATAAAGATCGGTTATTTACTTTACGCGGTGAGAAGTTAGTCGCTTTTCGTGCCTTTCGCGCACGGGCTCGTCGCAATGACTATGATATGGACTATAAAGATCCAACTTGGATCTTGCTTGGTTTACTCGAAGCAAAACTGGATGAGCTTGCGGATATCTTAGAAGATATCCACAAGGACTTAGAACGTTACTCCACAGAAGTCCTCAATAATCATCATCGAGAGAAAATACTCGACTTAGACGACATGATTACGCGCTTGGCGCAACAAGAAGATATGCTCGGAAAAGCACAACTGTGTTTAATTGATTTACGTCGTGTACTCACCTTCTTGTCTCGTCCTCGTGCTTTAGGCAGTCATATTTATGATGCTGATATTCGAGAGTTAAGTGAGGATGTCCGCTCTTTAGTTGAACATGATGCTTTCTTATTCCAAAAAGTACGATTCTTACTGGATACAACCTCTGGGTTCATTAATACTGAACAGAACGATACGATTCGTCGATTCTCGATTTTACCAAGTATGCTTGCACCACCTATGCTGATTGCCAGTATTTATGGGATGAACACCGATGTCCTGCCATTTGCCCACGGTAGTCTCAGTTTTTGGATTGTCACTGGCATTCTGATGGCATTCTTGATCCTGCCAATGGTGTACTTCCGCTGGAAGAAATGGATCTAATAAAAAAGCACCTTGCGGTGCTTTTTTATATCTACAAGATTTTTATCAAATCAATTTCAAATCATCTTGTAAATGACAAGCTTGGATGATCTTTAGCATTTTTTCAGAAACATTCTTAAAATGCAGACCTTTGTTTTCTGGTGTTTGACGCAACCATTGCACCAACACCGCCAAAGACAAAGTATTACCCTGTTCAAGCTGAGCCAAATCTACAACCAAAGGAAAGTCCTTGTGCTGCTGAATATGCTTTAAGCCAGCTTGATAGATCTGTTCTGCATTTTCAAAATTAATCGTCTTCGACACAATTAACTGCTGATCAATATACTGAATCACCCGTCACCTACTTATTTTTTGCTAACTGCAGCATCTGCATCTGGTTTAAATGTTGCAATCGCTTTATTGATGTCGCCACCATTACGTTGAACAGTCGCCGCAAATTGGTTACGGAACTGTAAACCTAGATCAATACCAGATACATTGATATTACGTACTTTCCACTGATCACCTTTGTCCGTTAACTGGAATGAAACAGGGATTTTCTCGCCATTGTGCAAGAAGTCTAAAGTCACCACAGGGTTTTTGCTGTTGGTCGATTTAAACGGACGCATGGTGTAACTTTCGTTGGTGTATTTTGCAAAAGCACCACCGTAGTTTTCGATAATCACGGCACGGAAGTTTTGTTCAAACTGAGCGCGCTGTGCAGCATTGGTGTATTGGTTATTCGCATAAGTACCCAACACAATGCGGGTAAATGCTTGTGAATCCACATAAGGATCAAGGTTTTGGCGAATAATAGTACGGACTAAAGCTGGATTATTCTGTAATTTCGGTTTCTCTGCTTTTAAACGAGTAATCAAGCCATCAGCCACACGCTTAACAAAATCAGGCGGGGTCTCTGTTGGTGCCGCAAATGCCGCACTTGCAAGCATTGTTGATAATACGCTTGCTGTTAGAGTTTGTTTCAATAATGTGTTCACTTCAATCTCCTAACCTGAATTACTCAACAAAAGACGGTTCTGCTTCAGCAGCCGCTGGCTTTGAAGCTGGACTTTCTGTCTCTGTCGAGCTCGATGTGGCTTTACCAGCACCACCAGTAATAAATTTACTGATTAAATCTTCTAAATCCATCGTACCTTGGGTATTTGAAACCACGTCACCACGTTTCAAGTAGTTCACACCACCACCTGGGACAACTTTCAAATATTTCTCACCCAATAGACCATTGGTTGCAACCATAATATAAGCATCTTCATCAAGGCTGGTAATGGAGGTCATGTTAGCAATAAGTTGCTGTTCCATTTCTTTTTGTTTCGTAGCATCAGCCTGTTGATAATCAGTGCTATAGCGCAATTCTTCAAGTGCATTCTTTTGCACTTCTTTTAATTGCTCTGGGCTAAAGCTGGTCAACTTACCATCTAGATCAAATTTTACGGTTGCCAAACGTGTTACAGGATCAAGCGTAATTGACTCAACACGACCTATGGTTACACCACTCATGGTCACTTTCGCGCGTGCTTTTAAACCATTTACGTTATCAAACTGCGCTGTCATGCTATAGCTATCACGTAAATTAGTACCAACTAAACCACTGACTTTCATCGCAAGAAAAAATAGAGCGATACCGAAGATAATGACAAAAATACCTACGGCCAGCTCACTAGTACGTGATTTCATTAAATCCCTCCGAACATGACCGCAGTCAACACGAAATCAAAACCTAATACACAAAGTGAAGAATATACAACCGTTCTCGTCATTGCGGTCGCGATACCTTCTGGCGTCGGATCACAAGCATAACCTTGATAGACCGCTACCCATGTACAAATTAAAGCAAATACAATGCTTTTAATAATGGTGCCGTTAAAAATGTCATGCCAGAATTGTACGCTGCTTTGCATACCACCCCAGAATGAACCTTCATCCGCACCTAAGAAATCGACACCTACCATTTTGCCGCCAATAATACCAATGGTTGCAAAAATCACCGTGAGCATCGGCAAGCTGACAATCCCAGCCCACAAACGTGGCGATACGATTTGTCTCAGCGGATCAACACCAATCATTTCCATGCTGGCGAGTTGTTCACTTTGCTTCATTGAGCCGATTTCAGCTGTTAATGCTGAACCTGCACGACCTGCAAATAACAATGCAGCAACCACTGACGCCAGTTCACGCAACAGAGTTAATGAAATTGCAGTGCCCAACATTGCCTCACTACCAAAAGTGACCAGAATGCTGTACATCTGAAGACCAAGAACCGCACCAATAAACAAACCTGAAACAGCGATAATCAGCAGGGACATCACCCCGACACGATACATTTGATAAATAAAGCGCTGAAACCCACCTTTTGATGGCATGGAAAATAAAACTTGCAAAAGCATCAGTGCCGCAGCACCAATCCCTTTTATCCGCTCAATAACGAGTCTACCTAACCAGGCAATCGCATTCATGGACGAACCTCGTTATCTAAATATGCTTGGTGTGTAAATTGATATTCGACAGGCCCCTCAACTGAACCTGTTAAAAACTGGCGTACAAATGGCGATGCATGATTTTTTAATTGTTCAGGTGAACCTTCACCCTGAATTTTGCCTTCTGCCACCACATAAATATAATCAGCAATCGATAAAGTCTCTGCAACATCATGCGAGACAATAATGGTTGTTAAATCGAGAGCTTCTCGCAAAGAGCGAATAAGACGGGTTAAAACACCCATGACAATCGGATCTTGGCCTGCAAAGGGCTCATCATACATAATCAGCTCAGGATCCAACGCAATCGCACGCGCCAAAGCAACACGACGGTTCATCCCACCTGAAAGTTCAGAGGGCATTAATTGCTCAGCACCACGCAAGCCTACGGATTCTAGTTTTAAGCCTACTAATTCAGCAATAATATGTTCAGGTAACTTGGTGTGTGCACGAATTGGAAAGGCTACATTTTCATAAGCCGACATATCGGTAAATAAAGCCCCACTCTGGAATAACATTCCCATACGTGCGCGAGCTGCAAATAACTCATTCCGAGACATCGCTGCAATATTTTTACCATCAAGCAGCACTTCACCTTGGTCTGGACTCAACTGTCCACCAATCAAACGTAATAAAGTTGTCTTACCCGTGCCTGACGGTCCCATAATTGCAGTAATTTGACCACGTCGAATTTTAAGACTGATATCGTCATAAATGACGCGTTCTCCTCGATTAAAGCTCAAGTTTTTAACTTCAATTAAGGCTTCGCTATCGAGAGGAGATTTGTTATTCATAATGGCATTCATTCCTGCACTTTTTATGCACGCATACTATACACTGAAACATTAAACGCTTGTTTTTATTTTGATAACCGATGGTATGAAGATTATTTAATTTATGTAGTTATTCTTCGAAACAGTTTGGCTAGTTGTATGTTGAGAATTGACATTAAATGAGTCAGAGTGATTAGTATCAAAAAGTGCATAAGCAAAGAACAAACCATTACAAAGCATAAGAATGACAAATAGACATGGTAGTCCTTCACTACACATGAAAGACCACATTTGACTCAAAAGACTTTTATTTTGCTTAACCTTATTCATTTCTTATATAAAATTTGAATTAGTACACATTTTTTAGATTTTACATGACTAACACAAAATAAAAAAGCCAGTTTTTCAACTGGCTTCTTGTTTTTATCGGTTTTTAACGATTAAAAATCGTTTTTGCGACGACGGTCACCACCGAAAGTTTCTTCACGTGTACCACGTGCTGGGCTATCTTCACCAAACTTACGCTTTGGACGATCTTCACCACCGAAGCTGCGTTTTGGACGATCTTCACCACCGAAGCTACGTTTTGGACGGTCATCACCACCGAAGCTACGCTTACGGTCACCAAAACCACCTTCACGTTGTGGGCGATCACCAAAATCACGTTTTGGACGGTCACCGAAGCTACCTTCACGACGTGGTTTGTAATCTACACGGTTGCCACGGTTGTCATCATTCGAATCAAAACGCGGTTTATCATTAAAACCACCTTCGCGACGTGGACGGTCAGAGTTGAACTCGCGACGCGGACGATCTTCACCACCAAAGCTACGCTTCGGACGGTCATCAAAACCACCTTCACGACGTGGACGGTCAGAATTGAACTCGCGACGTGGACGGTCTTCAAAACCACCTTCACGACGTGGACGATCAGAGTTGAACTCGCGACGTGGACGGTCTTCGAAACCACCTTCACGGCGTGGACGATCTGAATTAAATTCGCGACGTGGACGATCTTCGCCACCAAATGATGGGCGTTCACCACGTGGTTTGTCATCGAAGCTACGGCGTGGACGGTCATCACCACCTTCACGACGTTTGAAGCTGCTTTCACCTTCAAAACGACGACCACCGCCGAAACCACCACGACCGCCATCACGGCCACCACGACCACGACCACCGCCATCACGGCCACGACCACCACCATCACGACCTGAGCGAGCAGGAGGTGGAGATGGCTCTAAGCCTTCAATTTCAGATACATTTAAACGTGCATCTAAATAATCTTCTAAAGCACGGATTTTGCCACGCTCACGGTAAGTCGCTAAAGTAACCGCTTGGCCTGTACGACCAGCACGACCTGTACGACCGATACGGTGTACGTAGTCTTCGTTTTTCATCGGTAAACCGAAGTTAATTACGTGTGAAATTGTTGGTACGTCTAAACCACGCGCTGCAACGTCAGTTGCAACCAAGATTTTTGCACGACCTTCACGAATACTACGTAAACGACGGTTACGAACGGTTTGTGGCATTGCACCGTGCAACGCAACAACTGAGTGACCAGCTTCAGCTAATTCTTCAGCAAGCATATCTGTATCTTCTTGCGTGCTTGCGAAAACTACAGCTTGATCTACTGATTCGTCAGATAACCAATGCGTAAGTAATTTTTTCTTGTGTTCAAAACCATCAGTCCAATGTAATGTTTGAGTTACATCAGTATTGGTACTGTGACCAGTTTCGATTGCAATACGTTGTGGATCATTCATCATGCGTTCAGCAAGACGGATAATACGATCCGCAAATGTTGCAGAGAACATTAATGTTTGTTTACGGTTTGCAGCTAATTCACCAATTGCTTCTAAATCTTCAGAGAAGCCTAGATCAAGCATACGGTCTGCTTCATCAACAATTAATGATTCAACTTTATCAAGTTTAATTTGACGACGGTTTACAAGGTCAAGTAAACGACCTGGAGTCGCAACAACAACTTGCGCACCTTTAAGCTGTTGAATTTGTTTACCAAAAGGCATACCACCCATAATTGCAGCAATACGAACACCTTTCATGTGACGTACAAATGCAATCGCGTCTTGGCTTACTTGTTGAGCCAATTCACGCGTAGGAGAAATAACTAAAATAGTAGGCTGAGTAACCGCTTTCATACGGTCTTTAAAAGAAACAAATGCTTCTTCGCCTGCTAATGCATTTAACGTTGGAAGTAAAAATGCAGCTGTTTTACCTGAACCAGTTTGGCTCGAAACTAATAAATCTTTCCCTTCTAACGCAGCGGGAATCGCTTGTTCTTGCACAGGAGTTGGAGTGGTAAAACCTAAACCTTCAAGCGCTTGTTGTAAGGTTTCGTGTAAAGAAAATTCGGCAAAAGTTTTGCTCATAGAGAGTTTCACCCTAATGGGTGCTCCATTTTAATAAATACAAAAAATAGACATCGGCAACAAGCGGCAAAGCGACTCAAGCTGAAAAATAGATGATGTTCAGCGGCGATCCGAATAACGACGATGTGGACTTAACGCACGCTTGATTACTGCTTCAACCTGAAGAATCGCTAAGCGATTTGGGCGCAAGATGTGGTCCTCTCTACGGACAGCGTGCGCTAATAATGAATAGAACTGAATGTTCAGGTAATGAACTGGAATTTAAGTGCGTGGGCGGATTATAGCAGAAAGTTTAAGAAAGTCACGTTTTTTTAGAAAATACCGAGCTTAACGCTCACAAATAAACTATACCCTTCCGCAAAGTATACAATTATTCTTTTTGGCAACAATGAATTACTTCAACTAAAACATGAAAAATAATATACAAAATAATTTTATGCTGATCAGATTATTATTGGGTTTATGGTTATTTGGATGCCTGAATATTATTTATCATGGACAGCAGGAAAATACCTACCCCTTTATTCATGATGCTGGACACATCTTTAAATATCCTATTGAAGGCGTGTTGTTTACCTGTCTTGCTTTTTCAATTTATTTTATCGTTCGTGGCTTTGCATCGGCCCTAATGCTAGATAAAACATGTCCCCTCCTCACCTATTCAATCTGTAGCTTCATCGTGATTGGTCAATTATTGATTGCCATTTTCGGTGCTATGCACGCACCCCCTTATTGGGCTGCTTATTTAATCAATACAGTTATTCTACTTTTATTTCAGCTCTTTATTATTCCCGCCTTATTGCACAAAAAAAAGAGTAGCTAATGCTACTCTTTTTTTAAATCTAAAAATTATTTTGCAGCATCTGCCCAAGCTGGAACAACTGCTTGCATCAATGGTTTTAACATTTTAAGTGAACACGCAAGGACTTGACCATTATCTAATGAATCATTGCCACCACGAGCATCAACAACAACACCGCCCGCCTCTTTCACAATCAACTCACCCGCAGCGATATCCCATGGTTTTAAGCCTAGCTCAAAGAAACCATCAAAACGACCAGCAGCAACATAAGCCAAATCTAATGCAGCTGAACCGCCACGGCGAATTTGTGCACCTGACTTAGTGACAGCCAATAATGAAGCAAAATGTTGTTCCGCATAAGAGACAATTTCGCCATTACGCTTTGCACGGTAAGGATGACCAACAGCAAGGAAAGTGTTTTCTAGGTTTTCTTTTACATTGACACGAATACGACGTTGATTCATCACGGCACCGCGACCACGGCTTGCAGAGAACAATTCATCACGTACAGGATCATAGATCACACCGTGCTGAGTTACGCCTTTGTGCTGTACAGCGATAGAAATACAAAAATGCGGAAGACCATTGATAAAGTTTTGTGTGCCATCTAAAGGATCAATCACCCAGCACCAATCTGCATCGTGACCTTTACCTTCTTGCATACCAAACTCTTCACCAAGGAAGCTGTGGTTTTTATAGCTTTTACGGAGGGTATCAATTGTAAGTTGCTCCAAGTAACGATCGACACGCGTTACTGGACCATCAATGCCTTTTTCTTCAACTTGCAAATCGAGTTTATGACGATTCTGATGCGCCTTTAAAAGCTCTTGACCAACTGTTTGAGCCGCACGCGCAGCCATAACCACCATAGGTTCCATTGAACACCCACTACAAATTTGAAGATTTTGACAAAGAATAATGCATAAAAGCGCGTATATTCTAGCAAATATAAGCGCTTTTAGGGGAAAAATGTTGCGAAAAATTATTTTCGCTTTTACATGAACTTATAGATTAAAACCAAGCTTGCTCAATTGAGGCCAAGATTCCTTGAGCATCTAAACCACTATCTTGCAACATTTGTTGGTGTGTTGCTTGATGCAAGAAGGTATCAGCTAAGCCAAGATTCAAGATCGGTTTGACGATTCGTGCTTGTGCCAAAAACTCATTGACTGCACTACCCGCTCCAGCCATCACAGCATGTTCCTCTACCGTTACAAACAGTTGAGTCCGTGGAGCCAAATCACGAAGCATTTGCTCATCTAAAGGCTTCACAAAACGCATATTCACCACACGTACACCCATCGAGTGTTTGTGTGCAAATTGCTGAGTTGCTTCTACCGATGCTGCAACACGACTACCAAAGGCAAGGACGCTAATCTGTTGTTCAGCCTCCACATTAAATTCAGCAACGATTTCAGCCTTACCAATTTCCATCGCTGTCATCTGCTGTTGAATCTCAACACCTGTACCTACCCCACGTGGATAACGCACTGCTGTTGGACCTTTATAAAGATAAGCGGTATGTAGCATTTGGCGACATTCATTTTCGTCTTTCGGTGCCATGATCACCATGTTTGGTACGGTACGCATATAGGCATAATCATATGCACCAGCATGGGTTGGGCCATCTTCACCCACCAAACCAGCACGATCAATACCAAACGTGACATCCAGATTTTGCAATGCAACATCATGAATCAATTGATCATAACCACGTTGCAAGAAAGTTGAATAAATCGCAACAACAGGTTTAAGACCTTCACATGCCATACCTGCAGCCAAAGTCACTGCATGCTGTTCTGCAATGGCAACATCAAAGAAACGCTCTGGGTATTGCTGCGCGAATTTAACCATGCCTGAGCCTTCACACATTGCAGGCGTAATCGCGAGTAAACGATCATCTTGTGCCGCCTCATCACATAGCCATTGCCCAAAGACATCAGAATATTTAGGTGGTGTTTTTTTGACTGGTGCAGCCGTAACGGGTGCAATCTTGGTAATCGCATGATAGGTAATTGGATCCGCTTCTGCAGGCGCAAACCCTTTACCCTTTTTAGTATAAATATGAACGAGACGTGGTCCTTTACGCTTTTTCAGCGCATGGAAAACTTGTGCAAGTTGTTCTACATCATGCCCATCAAATGGACCAAAATAATCAAAACCAATTGCTTTAAATAAATTATCAGCAGCATCTGTCGCGGACTGATGTAAACGGGAATTATACGTCCATTTTGGATGTGGCTGAACATAGGCTTCCCCTTGTTCATTTACATTCACTAATTGGCCTGTTTCCCAAATTGCGGCCAAGTGTTTTGCAAAACCACCAGTACTGCACGAGATCGACATATCATTGTCATTTAACACAACAATAAGATCTGCATCATGAGCAACTGCATCATTCATCGCTTCAAAAGCCATGCCTGCGGTCATTGCACCATCACCAACGATTGCAACAACATCGCATGGATCTTTTTGGTAACGACGAGCCAAGGCCATACCCAAACCAGCAGAAATTGCGGTAGATGAATGTCCAACCCCAAAGGTATCAAACTCTGATTCATCACGAGCAGGAAAAGCGGCTAAACCATTTTTACTACGAATCGTAGAAATTCGATCACGACGACCTGTGAGAACTTTATGAGGGTAAGCTTGATGACCCACATCCCACACTAAACGATCATCTGGTGTATTAAAACAATAATGCAGCGCAACGGTTAGTTCGATTACACCTAAATTTGCGCCAAAGTGTCCACCACTTTGCCCTGCCGCATACAAAATATATTGACGCAACTCATCCGCCACTTGTGCGAGTTGGCTTTGCTCGAGCTGACGTAATTGTTGCGGATGATCAATCTCATCTAACAATGGCGTAACAGGGCGCTGAGTTGGAATTTCGGTATACAACATAATGTGGCAAAGCCTTTTTAAGCCTGGCAAGTCCGAAGCTGGGTTTTAAATGGGGGCAATCATACAATTAAATATGATCTACCTTCAATCAGCCACACGTGCGAATGATGTAGTGCTGAACATTCTCTTGTAAATTTTAAAGAATGACCTATAGATTATCCTGAATTATGTCACTGTTTATCAACCATTATTGTGTTCTTTGTATGAAAAAGAAAAAGTTATGTGAAAAATCAGAAATTCCAGTTCACGCAATCTTCATACATTAGGCTATACTCGAACTGTTTTTATTATCATAGTGAGCTCTCTGTGCCGATTGAATTTATTGCAACATCAAAGCTACCCACCGCTTTTGGTGACTTCAATATTTCCGTGTTTCAAGACCCTGCAACAGGTGAAGAGCATGTGGCGCTATCTAAAGGTTTAGAAACGGCTCCAGACCAGCCTGTACTTGTCCGTATCCATTCAGAATGCTTAACTGGTGATGCTTTCGCTTCATTAAAATGTGATTGTGGACCGCAACTGCAAGCCACTCAAAGCTTGATCAATGATGCAGGTCAAGGCGTCATTCTTTATCTTCGCCAAGAAGGCCGTGGTATTGGTTTAACCAACAAAATCCGTGCTTATGCCTTGCAAGATCAAGGACATGACACAGTTGATGCGAACCTGTTATTGAACTTGCCTGCCGATGCGCGTCGTTATGATATGTGTAGCATTATGTTGGATCACCTTCAGATTAAAGAAGTGAAACTACTGACCAATAACCCGCTCAAATTAAAAGCCTTGACTGATCTCGGCATCAATGTAGTTGAGCGTGTTCCATTAACGGTAGGTCGCAATCCTTTCAATGAACAATATTTAAAAACTAAACGTGAGCGTATGGATCATCTGTATAAAAAAGATGACTTCTGATCTAGTTAAAAGACCAATTTAATTAAGATATCTTTGGTGAGTCTATGAATAAAATTGATTATTCGGATGATGATGACTTTTATGATCAAGGCTTTGAGCATAAAGGTTTTGTATCAATTTGGATTGGTCTTTCTAATGACAAAACTGATATAGAGATAGATGTATTACAAAATCTATGTGGTGTAGGGTATTATAAGCTTAATAATCAAGAAATAAACCACCTAGATTTTGGATTAGTTCCAATAGATTTTTTAATCAAAGACTTATCATATTCTGATACATTTATAGATCATTTCATGCATCGTTCTCGACTGAAAGGTATTGATCATGGTAGATGGATTATTGCTCAATATGACTTTAAATATGATCCGCATAAAATAAAACGGCCAATACAGAATGATCCTATTTTCATAGGATATTTCCGCTATCTTGCGATGGAATGAATATTTTTGACTCCAACAACTTCAATCAAATATTTTCTGTCATTAAATTTAAGAGATCACCCCCAAATCCCTTACTTTTTTTATGGATTTATGTTTTGATATAAGCAATCCCTAGATCACTTTCAGAGGATCATCATGCAGCATCCAACTTCAGTTGATATTCAACGTGTTCGTGAGTTTTTACTCGATCTACAGGCGCGAATTTGTGCAGGACTAGAGCAACAGGAACGTGCAGGCGGTGGAACCGCTGAGTTTATCATTGATGATTGGCAACGCACCGAAGGTGGTGGTGGTCGCTCACGTGTTTTGCAAAATGGTGAAGTGATTGAAAAAGGTGGAGTCATGTTCTCCCACATCAATATCAGCAAGCTCCCTGCTTCTGCGACTGAACGTCACCCACAAATCGCAGGTGCAAAAGCACAGGCGCTTGGTGTATCACTAGTGATTCATCCAAAAAACCCAAATATCCCGACCTCGCATGCCAATGTCCGCTTATTTGTCGCGGAGCCTGAAGGCCAAGATCCAGTGTGGTGGTTTGGTGGTGGCTTTGACTTAACCCCTTTCTATCCTGATGATCAAGATGTTCTCAACTGGCATCAAACCGCGTATGACTTATGTCAGCCTTTCGGTGAAAATGTTTATGCCGAGCATAAACAATGGTGTGATGATTATTTCTACTTAAAGCATCGTGATGAGCAACGTGGTGTTGGTGGTTTATTCTTTGATGATTTAAATCAATGGGATTTCGAAACCTGCTTTAAATATATGCAAGCGGTGGGTAATGGCTACTTAGCAGCGATCTTGCCGATTTTTGAAAAGCATCGTGAGCAGCCATATACTGAAGCTCAGCGTGAATTCCAGCTCTATCGTCGTGGTCGTTATGTCGAATATAACTTGGTTTATGACCGTGGTACTTTGTTTGGCTTACAAACTGGTGGTCGTATTGAATCAATCTTGGTGAGTTTGCCAAATCTGGCAGGTTGGTCGTATCGTCCTGAATGGGATAACGACTCAGCAGAGAAACGTCTCACAGATTATTATTTAAAACCAAGAGATTGGTTAGGTTTGAATACTTAACAATCTAAAAGCCAAAGCAACCATCTGCTTTGGCTTTTTTCTTAATCTAAACGCATCCGATACTCAATAATCCCTGGCTTTTCTGCAAGCCAGTCATAAAGTTTCTGTGCAGTATGATTCGTTTCCTGCGTATGCCAATATAAGCGATCACACTGATGTTCCCTCGCTTGTTGCTGCACGTATTCGATTAATCGCTTTCCGATCTGCTGCCCTCTCTGCTCTGGCGAAACGAATAAATCTTCTAAATAACAATAGTTATTTTTTGCCCAAGTTGAACGGTGAATAACGTAATGTACAAAACCTAAAAGCTGATCTCCTTGTTTTGCAACCGCACAGTAGACGGGCTCAGTTTGATCAAGAAAACGTTGCCATGTAGTTTGTGTGATGGCACTAGACAGTTCCACCTTGTAAAAATTCTGATAGGCAAGCCAAAAGGGTATCCACTGTTGATAATCATCTTGTTGCACAGGAGCCACATGGATGTCTTGATGCTGCATGAAATTTTCCTCAAATTTTATAGTCTTGGGAATGAGAGCTCGTAGTGTAGTTTTGATTGTGGATGGTTTATAAGATACAGTTTTGATCTATTTCATAGTACCAGTTACTCAAAATGAAACGTCCTTCTGCTGCACATTTCCCCCATCTCGTCTTAGCACAAGGCAATATTAAAGACGCCTTATACTCAGCCTTACATACCGCCATTCTAGATGGAAGACTGCATGCTGGAACAAAACTTCCATCAAGTCGTGCTTTAGCAGAAATGATGTCTATCTCTCGTAACTCGGTTTTAGCAGCATTAGAACGTTTATTGGATGAAGGTTATCTCATCACTAAACCCAGCTCTGGAACCTATGTTAGTGCAGTCATCCCCGACCAATTGATTCATGCGCAAACCCAAACACCGATTGATCACCTTGTGACGACTGAACATTTGGATATTAATCCAAACCTAGCGCAACATCTTAAAACCTGGCAGTTACAACAAGTATCACAAGAAAAAGGAGTGTTTCACGTGGGTGTTGGATGTGTTGATCTTTTTCCACATTCGCTTTGGGGGAAACTGCTTGGCCGAGCTTGGCGGCAGTCATACCACCAACTGGGGCAAGCGCATGACCCTCGTGGTTACTTGGCTCTACGACAAGGAATTTGCAACTATGTCCGTTCAACACGCGGCTTGAATTGCACAACACAACAAATTTTGATTGTGAACGGAACCCAACAAGCCATTCATTTAACCGCTTTCGCGTTATTGCAGAAGCAGGATCAGGTCTGCATGGATGAACCTGGTTATGATGCAGCTTTATCAGTTTTTCAGAGTTTTGGGGCAAAAACACAACCCATTTTAAGCGATGATGAAGGGATGAATATTCCAGACATCATTCAAAATCACGCACAAAGTAAATTGATTTATACAACACCCTCACATCATTTCCCATTAGGCGGTACACTGAGTTTAAAACGCCGCCTAATGCTGCTGGAGTGGGCTGCGCAACAGCAAAAGTGGATTTTTGAAGATGACTATAATAGTGAGTTTCGTTACGGCTCTCGTGCTATTCAAGCCTTACAAGGATTAGACCATCAGCAACGTGTGATTTACTCAGGAACATTTTCCAAAATGATGTTTCCAGAGTTTCGCTTAGGTTTTATGGTGATACCAGAGGCATTAATCGAACTATTTAGTCTTGCAAAGAAGCAGATCGACAGCCAATGTTCTTATTTAGAACAGGTTGCTTTAAGTCTCTTTATCCAAGAGGGTCACTACGCACGGCATGTCCGCAAAATCCGTAAAGCATGTTATGAACGTCAACAGGTATTGATTTGCGCGATTCAAACCTATCTCGCCGATATTTTAACAATTCAGTCTACAGACTCTGGCATTCATTTACTCTGTTGGTTAAATCCAAATTGGACAGAACAACAATTTATTGCTTACTGCTTAAAGGTTGATTTAGCGGTTCAACCCCTTTCTCGGTATTGCCAAACCGACTCTTCCCCAAGCGCTGTTCTGTTTGGTTATGCGGCTCATCAACCTGATGAAATTTGGCGCAATATTCAAAAGCTGGCTGAAGCCATCAAAGTATCCATGATCTGATTGCGATCAGATCAATAACTTTATACACTTCAGCTATTTTCTTTGGCTGACATCTGCGCAATGACCAAACAATTTGCTGTTATTGGAAATCCGATTGAACAATCCCGTTCACCTGAACTTCACCATGCCTTTGCAGCAAAAACTGGAGTCGATCTCAACTATAAAAAAATCCTTGCACCATTAGATGGCTTCGAAAGTGCTGTAAAAGATTTCTTTGCGCACAACGGCATCGGCATGAATGTAACCGTACCTTTTAAAGAACAAGCCTTTGCCCTTTGTGACCAACTGACTGAACGTGCCAAGATCGCCAAAGCCGTCAATACCTTATGGATGCAGGATGGCAAACTATATGGTGATAATACAGATGGTCAAGGCTTGGTTGCAGCGATTCAGGCTTTAGGCTGGGAACTTAAAGAGAGTCGTATTTTAATTTTAGGGGCTGGCGGTGCAACCCGTGGTGTGATCTACCCTTTGGTACAGGCGGGTGCAAAACAGATTGTGATTGCCAACCGTACCCTCGCCCGTGCTGAGCAGTTGCTTGCAGATTTAGAAGATGCGGTTCCGCAAGCTGAGCTAAAAGCCATTGGTTTAGATCAATTGACAGGTGAATTTGATGTTGTGATTAATGCGACATCCGCAAGTTTAACTGGAGATACACTACAACTGCCTGAAAGTTTAGTATTCCATCACGCTTATGAAATGGCTTATGGCAAACCATCTAGCTTTCTGGATCAGGCCAAACAACGCCAAATCCCGTCTACAGATGGTTTCGGCATGCTGGTTGGTCAAGCGATTGAAGCATTTTCGATCTGGAATGGGGTTAAACCTGAACTGAAAGCTTTTTTATAATTATTTCAAAATCATATAAAAAAAGAACCTGCATTTTGCAGGCTCTTTTTAAAGGTACAACTGATTACTTAACCGTTAGCATCTTCTGATACACCTCTTTAAAAATCTCATAATCAATAAATTCGTTATGCTCGATTTTTAAAGACTGAATCGATTTTTCAGACAGTTTACTCTTACGAGCATCCACATACACTTGCCCTAAAATATTTGCTGTTTGCCCAAGCAAGACTTTTTCCTCGCTTGAAGCACCATTCTCTTGCTCAAACTGAATTTGATATTGCTTGGCAAATAATTGCTGTGGCTGCTTATATTGTGCTTGCAGCTTTTTCCACGCTTGACGATCTTTATCACCTCGCATGGCATCAAGTACAATACGATTCACCGCTTGCCCCAATTTGTCATCAAATTGGTCTTCATTTTCAAGATGATGTTTCTTTTGCAAAGCTTCAATGCTTTGCAGGGCTTTTCCTTCAGGATTATAAACTTCCTCATCGGCATACCAATATGCATAGACACTGGCAATTTCTTGCAACTCTTGACTCGAATAACGTTGCACAATTTGCGGTGTACTTTCCGTCAGTTTCGCGATGAATACTGCTTTATAGGTTTGCTCATAAGTCTGCGTTGCATCATAACGTTGCTCAGCAATCACTTTGAGCTGATCGTCTAAAGACAACGTATAAGGTTCTGCTGAACGCTCTTGAACGCCCGCTTGACCTAATTTCTCAGAGAAGCTATTTACTGCTTGTTCCAGCATCGATCCCTTACTTGCTTCAGACCAACTCTTCGCGCGTTTCAACTGTGTCTGATCAATTGGGGTGGCTTTACCATAATTTGAAATCAACATATCTGCTTTGACACTAAAACGAGACTTCAATTCAGATAAGCCATAATTCAGATCATAATCGAGTTTGACTGCACGCCCTTGAGCATCCAAGCCGACATCCATGGTAAATGGATTACGTTTATCTACAGGCGGTAAGGCTTTTTCAATATCAGCTTGATGCTTGATCCAAAGTGCCTTGAATGCCTGATCATTAATAAACTGATTTTGGTCATATGCTGCAAACTGCTTTTCTACAGTCTGTAATTTTCCAATATAACTCAAGAAACTTGATTCGGCCTTTTGCTCACCAAATACATCGATATCATAAATACTCTGGCAGTACTGTACATCGCCATAGGTCGTTTTCGATGTTTTTTGCAGTGCTGTACATTGTTCCTCGGTTAAACCCGCCTGTTGGTCTTCGACCGTGGCATCAACCGTACTATCTGCAGCAGCCTCGGCATAGGCTCTCTGCGCTGCTTGTGTTACATCTTCCGCTGCATCCGCGCTCTCATCGGCATAATCTTCTTCGGCATCTTCAACACCAAAATGTTTATTCACCAAACGATAGAGTTCCTGACTCACCACGCTCGCATCTTCAGCCGAATCTTTTTTATCTAATAATGAAGCCGCTTTTCCTGATTTAGATGAACTTGCAGCATCAACCTCGTTGGCAATCAACTTTTCAAGATTCTCTTCTTTAATATTGAGAACACTTTGCATGAAGTACTTTTCATTGACTTTGCTATACAAATTGGCTTGTAAAATCAGTTCTTCAATTGAGCTTTTTAAACGAATTTTCTCTACCACACCTGCCGCCTGATCAGCAGAGGTAAGAGACAAAGCTTGGATATTATTTTGATCTGCAAGACGGTAATAGACCGCGCCAGAAGCTTTTACATATTCAGCAAATTTTTTGTAATCGACTTGTTTGAACATATCTTGGTATTTGGAAAAATCTAAATAAGCCAGATTATTTTGACTGTCTTTATTGACCAAATATGGCATCAAAGCAAAGTAATTGATGTAAAACTTATAGTTATTTAAATCCAATACCATCGGCACTTTGGCTTGTACCAATAAAGTTGGTTTTTCATAACGTGCAGTTAAGTTAAACGAACCCATTTTCTGACGATAATGCACTGAACCATCATATTCAAACTGCATGTCATTCAGTACATTGGCCACGATTTGGGTGAATTTATCAACTTTAGATTGGCCATAGCTTTTTTGTTCTTGTGCAAGTGCAACATACAACGCCTGTTTTTGTTTACTATTTAAATTGACCTTTTGATCTCGTAAATATTGATCCACCTTTTGCTTGAGCGCTGCATCTAAAGGTGCATTGTCTACTTTGCCATTTGCATTATTTTGCTGTGGTTCAACATGAATATTAAATTTGCCACGGTAATCATAGCTTGGATATTCATACATCGCATTAATACTATTGATTGCTTTCTGTTCCAGATTAGCCGACGCTGAATTGGTTTTAATGACATGCTGTGAACATGCAGAAAGACTTAGACCCATTAAGCATAAAGTTAAATATTTTATACGCATAGCTTTACCAAACACCTTTATATCATTATATTTTCAAGTATAAAATTGAGTACTTTTCACATTTAACATCAGTTTTGAGACCAATAGAAAAGTGATTTTTTTACAAATCTCCCTTTTAGGAAATTCGCTTTTCTGACATTCTTTTCCCTAGTGGTTATCAATGTATTTTTATCACCATTGTGAATAATCAAAGTATCGAAACAGATAATCCAAAATGATTCAAATACAGGATTAAGATTATGCCAGCTTATAAAGCCCCGCTCCGTGACATTCGTTTCTTAATGAACGAAATGTTAGATTATCCAGCACATTACCAAACTTTGACAAGTGGTCAAAATGCGGATGCTGAAACGGTTGATATGATTCTTGAAGGTGCAGCAGATTATTGCGAAAACGTACTTTCTCCGCTCAATCAATCAGGTGATGAAGAAGGTTGTACCTTTAACAACGGCGAAGTGACAACACCAAAAGGCTTTAAAGAAGCGTATGACCAGTTCGTAATGGGTGGCTGGCAAGGTCTTTCTTATCCAGAAGAGTTTGGTGGTCAAGGCCTACCAATGTCTTTAAACCTGATCAAATCTGAAATGATGGGAACGGCGAACTGGTCATTCACCATGTATCCAGGTTTAAGTACTGGCTGTATGAATACGATCATGCAGTTTGGTACGGACGAGCAAAAAAATACTTATATGCCTAAATTGGTTGAAGGTACTTGGTCAGGCACAATGTGCTTAACTGAACCTCAATGCGGTACTGACTTAGGTCAAGTAAAAACCAAGGCAGAACCTACTGCTGATGGTACTTACAAAATTTCTGGTACGAAAATCTTCATCTCTGCAGGTGAGCACGATTTAACCGAAAACATTATTCACATTGTATTGGCTCGTCTTCCAGATGCACCAGCAGGCACCCGTGGTATTTCTTTATTCATCGTACCTAAATTCATCCCAACTGCGGATGGTGGCGTAGGTGAGCGTAATACTGTTTCTTGTGGTTCAATCGAACACAAAATGGGGATCAAAGCATCTGCAACCGCAGTTCTTAACTTTGACAACGCAACAGGTTACCTGATCGGTGAAATCAACAAAGGTTTACACGCGATGTTTACCTTTATGAACACTGCGCGTATCGGTACAGCAGTTCAGGGCATTGCACATGCTGAACTTTCTTTCCAAGGTGCTTTACCTTATGCGAAAGACCGTATGTCTATGCGTGCCCTTTCTGGCAAAAAAGAACCTGAGCGTGTAGGTGATGCGATTATTCACCATGCTGATGTTCGTCGTATGTTGTTAACGCAAAAAGCAATTGCTGAAGGCGGCCGTTCAATGATCTATCATGCGGCTAAACTTGCAGACAAAATGACAGATGCATTAGTAAGTGGCGATCAAGCAGCTTATGAAGCTTATGATGACAAACTTGGTTTCTATACGCCTATTCTGAAAGGTTTCTTAACTGAGCTTGGCTTAGAAGCTGCAAACCACGGTATGCAAGTTTATGGCGGTCATGGCTATATCCGTGAATGGGGTATGGAACAAATCGCACGTGATGCGCGTATCTCAACCTTGTATGAAGGTACAACTGGGATTCAAGCACTGGACTTAATTGGTCGTAAAGTTCTTTTAAGTTCAAAAGGTAAAGTTGTTCGTGACTATACTGCTGAAATCTTGAAGTTCTGTGCTGCACATGCACGTAACAAGTACTTACGTCGTTTTGCGTGGGACTTAACTAAGCTTTGTGCACAATGGAATACATTAACTGTTCGCATCATGCTTGCTGCACGTAAAGACCGTGACATCGTTTCTTCAGCTTCGGTTGATTTCTTGATGTTCTCTGGTTATGTGATGATGGCTTACTTCTGGGCACAACAAGCAGTGATTGCATCTGAGAAATTAGAAGCAGGTGACGGAATCGAAACACCTGAATTCTATAAAGCAAAAATCAAAGTTGCAGACTTCTACTTCGACCGTTTATTGCCACGTGCACAAGGTCATGCAGAATCTATGGTATCAACCTCTCGTACTTTGACTTCACTTGCACCTGAACACTTCAGTTTCGATTACTAATCGAAACTGCAATAAAAAAGAGCGCTTAAAGCGCTCTTTTTTATTTTCAATACAGGCTATTTATTCAACTTTCTTAAATACATAAGCTTGTTCTGGAAATGGATACTCTTTAAAGAACTTACGGTTACGCCCATTATCTCCATTCCAGATCTTATCCAAATCCATCACCAAGTCTTGGCTCGGACTCACTTGATAATACAAGTTAACATCCGCTGCATCACAACGAATCATAATTTCATTCAGTTCTTTATGCACATGCCACTGTACTTGCTTACAGGTCTGCTCAATCTTGGCAATATTACGTGACGGATCTGAACCAAGGCGGCTAAAACTGGTATTGGTCCAGAACACAGAGCCATCATCCATTAAATTCAAGATATATTCCGCTTCTTTCTCGTTATTGACACAGCCCGCAAAAGCATCGCTACACGGGATACGCGCATGATAACGGCCAGCATATACCAAATCGGCTGCTGAAGGTTTACTCAAATTGTGTTTACGATCCGCAGAATACGGCAATGTTGCTTGACCAGCCACTTGGGTCAGCGATACCCCTTGCGCATCAGATGCAACTGACTCCTGTTCATCGGCCAGTACTTCGCTTGCATTACGACTCGATTGCGTCTGGGCTTGTTGTTTCATTGGCTCGGGATGATGGCTATCACAAGCACTCAAGCCAAGACTCAATAAAACTCCTACACTCACATACTGTAAGAATAACCTGAACTGCATATTCATAAATCTCTAACATCAATATCGTTATCGCGTGCTTTTCACAGACAGACCCCGAACTTCGGAAAATATAGGGATCATTGCCATGTTCGTCTATTCCCCAAATGGGTAATAGCCAATGCGATAGGATTGAAATAGCAAATTGACAAAGCAGTATGCTTTAATTCGGTGCATTTTAGGCGATACTGTTGGTTTTTCCATCAATGATTTACACAACTTAACTAATCTCCCATCTGTTTAAACTTTAAAAAAAGTAGTTTGACCCTATTTCATAATTAACAGCAGCTCGAACTGACATTATTTATTTTTTACTGCTGTTTCATTAATTTAAGGAGACAAACTCGATGGCCAACTCTGGTTTATATCGCTCAAACCAACAAAGCATGATCGCTGGTGTAATGGGCGGTATTGCGGAACGATTTGGTTGGAACGCAAATTTATTACGTCTAATCTTTTTCGTGATCTCGATCATGAGTGCTGCCTTCCCGGGTATTTTGGTGTATCTGATTTTATGGCTGGTGATTCCAAAACAGCAGCAAGCGCGTGTTGACCATGTGCAAGGTTATTCACAACCAGTAAAAACAGTCTATGAAGACCAAGGCATAAAACGTTAATTTTCAGTTACCTTTTTGGTCGCTACGGTTGAAATTACCCCTAATCCAACCGTAGCTTTTTTTTATCTAAATTCAGAGCTGTCGATTAAGCTGTTGTTGCAAAGCTGCAATCATATCGGCACGACTGATAATGCCGATGAGACGATGTTCCTCAACCACTGGAATATAGTTAAATGATTTCTCAACAAAATACGGCACCAAATCCTGAATAGGTTGTAACGGACTCACGGTCACAACCTTATGACTCATAATTTGTCTAACATAATGCTGCCATGAATTACGTGGATCTGTTGCACCCTTGAACCACTCCACCACTTCATATAATGCCAATGTCCCAATCAAATGATCTTCTGCATTGACGACAGGCAAACTCATTAAATTCACCGCTTTGAACTTATCTAGAGCCTGATGAATGTCATCATGTTCATGCAGTTTAATTACATCACGACTCATAATATCCTGACACACGAATGCGTTAATCAAGCGCTGGTTTGCATACGATTGTGCTTCTAAAATAATTTTTTCTAAATCGTACTGACTAATATCCAATAGCTCTGTGTGATGCTCTAAAGCATATTCAATATCTTTCGGTTGAATCGATACTTTCTGGGTGGGTGTGGGATCTTTAGATCGCTCATTTACATGTGCAGTGATCGGATAATGGCGGCCAATCAAACGATTAAAAAAGACGGCAAACACAAGCAATAAAATCGAATTAAGTAGGACTGGATACAAGATGAAATGAAAACCTAAACGGTGTACAGCATCACCTCCTAAAACAGCAGTAATCGCGACTGCTCCACTCGGTGGGTGCAAGGAGTCAGTTGTCATCATCACAAAAATTGCCAATCCCACAGCAACGCTAAAAGCACTGGTCAGATCAGGCAGATATTGCGTACAGACCACACCAATAAATCCTGCCAAGGTATTTCCAACAATGACATTCCAAGGCTGCGCCAACGGACTGTTTGGCAATGCAAATAGCAGCACAGAAGATGCGCCCATCGGTGCGATATACCACGCGTTCATGCCACCTAAGACATACCAACTAATCAAGGAAGAAATCGCCAAACCACATAAAGCCCCGAGACCAGAGAACATCCTCTCTTTTAATGGCAGGACTTTATAATTCGGTTTTAGAAAATTTAGCCAGTCTGATTGGGTCAAGCTCACAATGCACCTTGCTGGATTCGCGTGGTTCTACTCGATGCAGAAGTATACGCCTACTCAAGCTTAAGGTGTATTTAAATTACAGTTTTAAATCATGACTACCTTTATTCAAAGAAAATCCTATCAATTCAAATATTCTTTTAGCTGCTCCAATCGCTCTGCATATTTTTGCATCGGGCAGAACTCATACATCGGTGAGCCGATATAAGCACCTGCATTGCGGCACTCTTGATCCACAAAATTTTTCCAGAGCTGCTGCGATTTCATAATGTCGTTGTAACGTTCTGGCTGCTTATATTGCTTGCTCTGAATTTTAATTTGATCCAGTAATTGTACGATCTGCTTGGCATAGCGTGTTTTTGTTCTGGTACTACAGATTTCTACAACTGCATTATTGATGTTACCCAACTTTAATTCTTGAATGGTTTCATCCACACATTGGCTATATGGGTCTGTGGTTTTATCCTGTGCTTTGGCAAAAGCATGAGCACTCAAACACGTCATTGCAAACAATACAACTGTGAACATTAATTTAGTCATGGTTCTGCTCTTTGTTCTAATCATCTTTTAGCCATCGTCATCAAGAAATATACCGACCTATTTTTAAAACTTTTTGGTGGATAAACTTTTGCCTTCTTCTTGTTATAAAACCATACAACAATGGATCAAAACATTATAGATATTTATTAAGCAAAAGCAGCCCAATATATGGACTGCTTATTGAGTTGATAATTTTAAGAAACTTTTGCGACACCCAGCCAAGTAAAGGTCATTGGTACATCATTGAGCTGAATGGTCTGCTTGATTTTTAGATTGCTTAAATCCAGCTCTACAATGGTTTTTGCTTGTGTATCATTAATAAAAACGGTATCTGCTGCTGCATTAACCGCTAGACGGCTTTTTGCAAGTTCTGTCGCATTGACGTTAGCAATCGCTTTGATTTGCCCAAGACGTTTCCAGTTTTGACTATCAATCACATGTACCACACCAGCGCTATCCAGAATCGCTAAATGACGACCTGAGCTGTCGACTACCTGTTGTAAACGCTTAACTGGCGTCGTTGTATCAGCTTCTTTCGCACCTAAAGACCAGTCTAAGCTTGTGGCATTAAGATTCTTAGGATCGACAATGAATAAGGCATGCGTTCCTGTTGCAAAGGCTGCAAATTTCTCTAACTTTTCATGTCCTGCAATCGTGGTAATCCGTTGGTCAATAAGTACCTTCTTGTCTGTAAATTGGTTACCTTTCTGCTCTACCACCAACACACCATCTTCGCATCCAAAAGCCGCATATTGCTGAACCGATGCCGCCCCATGCAAGCGGTTACATGCATTTTTAAGGGTTTGTTCTTCGTGGAAATGATCGCCATGTAATTCATAACTTTTAATGAGACTTAGCGTCTCTGCATCTTTAGGCAGATAAGTACTCAATACATAGCCGCCACGTGGTTCTGCGACACCATGATGTTTTTTGGGCAACTTTTGCGTTGAAATGGCCTGCTTTTCAATTGCGGCATCATTAAACACATCAAATTTAGAAACTTCAGTATCACTACCGTCGTAGAACAGAGCTGCTAAACCATTAAAGCCACGATAATGTGCTGGCGTTGCGCCTTTAAGCTGAAATGCCAATAGATTGGGGGCATTACGTTGTAAGACACCATTTTTATTAAATATTCCACTATCTGCAAACTGTACCACCCCTTCATTTCGACTCAACATCACGGCATAACGGGATTGAGGACTACTATACATCGCAGACGGAGCCGAACTCAGTGCTGTTGTATTAATAAGCTTTTGCTCTTTTAGATCATAAATACTCAGTAAGGGTCGTACCGTATCTGAATTAGCAATTACCAAGCGACCTTGATCACTTTGTGCTGGTTGCTCTGGTTTTGGTGTAACAGCGGAAGTTGAATCTGATGAATCCCCTCCACATGCTGACAGCAGCAGACTACTCAATAATGCGCCAAGCAGATAATGATGTTTTATGCGCTTCACTCTGATTTTCCTTATTGGATGAATAATTTTGATTTATTGATACGTTATAACATAACAATAACAAGTTATTCATCTTTTTTTAAGCTTTGTTTGAGTGGGAGGTGTTTTAAAGATAATCAGAAAGCTTGCTAAACACATTTTTCATTGAGATAACGCCAATAACGTTTCGGCAGATATTGCACATGTAATTTGATATTTTGACGTGCTTTAATATTGATACTATTAAAATAATCTTTCCAAAGCTGATCGTATAAAACTTCCTGCTCATCAAGCTGCAACTGGAAGGTTTGGCTACAGCCATTTTGGAGATTGCGATCAATCTCATTTGCATCCATATAAACTTCATGGACATCGAGCAGATCATAATAGAGTCCATATTTGCGTTGCTCATCATAAATCAACCAACGTTGATCCTGATAACGACGTCTAAAATGCGGCTGAATCAAAGGCAGTACATTAAAATCGGGACGAACTAAACTCAAAAACAGCCCATCTGTGGTTTTCTTAAATCGTACAAAAGCTTCCATCCGATGCTTTTCACGCCCTACCTTTTTAGTCCATTGAGAAATTGCCAACACACTCGAATGTAAATAATCTTTTTCTATAGAATGCGGCTGCTGAAATACATAAATACAGTAGTTAAATAAATGCTGGTAGGCATCAAGTGACTCAGATAAAGACGCAAAATAAATCTGCTTCAAAGCTGCTTTAGACAGTTTTTGTTGTAAAGCAGACCAAACCCGTTGGGCATGCTGCTCATGACTCGAAACCTCAATGACTTCAGAAAACAAGCCATGTTGTGCCCCATCCAATAAACTAAGCTGAACCTGAAACTCTTTAAACTGAAAGGCACGAAATACACAGCTCAGCAGACCTGCCATTGAACCATCAAAATAATAGCTCAGTTGCTCATTTGACATTGTTAAAACCCTAAACTCAACTGAGGTGAAAGCGGCTTGATATATTTGGACGAGCCTTGGGTTAAAATCTGTTGACGAATAAAATTAGAGGAAAGTTCTTTCTGAAAGCGGGGACTGTCTTCACAACGAATAAAATACTGCGCACGAGAATAAGCCACACCTAACTGCTTTAATAAATCGACATGAATTTTGCCAAAACGACGTGCTTGTACAATTTTCTTGGCTGATTTCACCCCAATGCCAGGCACGCGTAAAATCATAAGGTAGTCAGCTCGATTTAAATCCACAGGAAAATGCTCTGGATGGCGCAATGCCCAACTGAGTTTCGGGTCGACATCCAAATCCAAATGTGGGAAACGTTCATTGACGATTTCATTGACCTGAAAGCCATAAAAACGCATCAACCAATCACTCTGATAAAGTCGATTTTCTCGTAGCAAAGGTGGTGCAGAACCGACTGCAGGTAGATAATTATTTTCAGTATTAATCGGGATATAGCCTGAGAAATAGACCCGCTTTAATTTAAATTCTTTATAGTGACGATCAGCCATAAACAGCACATCTTGATCCGTTTCTTGATGCGCTCCCACCACCATCTGTGTGGTCTGCCCTGCAGGGACATATTTCGGCACATGTTTGATAATTTGACGTTCATCTTTAAGCTGAATCAAGCGATCCCGAACCAGCCCCAAATCTTTTTGTACCTCTTGATGCGACTTTTCAGGTGCAAAGGCTTTAAGTCCAACTTCTGTAGGCATTTCCAGATTGATACTCATCCGATCAGCATACAGACCCGCCTCATGAATCAATTCAGGTGAAGCTCCGGGAATAGTTTTAAGATGAATATAACCGTTAAAATTCTCTTCCAAGCGAAGTTTTTTCACCACTTGCAACATGCGCTCCATAGTGTGGTCGGCTGACTTGAAAATACCTGAGCTCAGAAACAGCCCTTCAATATAATTACGTCGATAGAAATTAATGGTCAGGTCAACCACTTCCTGTACAGTAAATGCAGCCCGTTTCACATCATTGGAACGGCGCGACACGCAATAGGCGCAATCAAAAATACAAACATTGCTGAACAGGATTTTCAGCAAAGAAACACAGCGTCCATCTTCAGTGTAGCTATGACAAATCCCTGCCCGACTGGCATCACCAAGACCTTTGTCTTTATTTTTACGGTCACTACCACTGGAAGAACAGGACACATCATATTTGGCAGCGTCCGCTAAAATTTGCAGCTTTTCACGAATGCGATCAGACATTTCAAACGACCTGAAGAACAGAGAATATCGTTTTAAAATTAGCATTTCAAAGTTGTGAAATTAAGAGCATGCAAGATGCAATACGTCACGAAGTGACGTATAGTTGTGGATCGAAGATGTGTTATTATCAAAAAATAAGATAATTCAATACAATAGGTTAGCCGACTCAACAACCTAAATATAAGCAATTGAAATAAATATAGATTTAAACCAGCATGAAACTCATACTTCAAAAACTTGCTCAACCATTCACTCAAAAACTTATTGTTAATAAAGTACAAATTCGACGCTGTTTGATGCAAACACCTTTGTATGCTGGTATTCCTATCTATTTTATATTGGTCATTTTTTTTGCGCCTAATGATCACTTTTCCATAGAAATATTCAAAGTATTCTATGAGATGTTCTTGGTTGTCCTGTACATTGCATTGATCTATTTCATTTTCGTTTTTCTTCCTACCTATTTCTTTCAAGTATTATTGCAAAGATACCAAGCACTGCATTTCTTTTCGATCATTGCATATGCCCTCTTGTTTACGATGATTGTCCCGAGCTTGATCATCATTTTAAATACAGCCCAAATCAATATTGTCCCATTCAGATTCTTTGTTATTCTCTGCTTTTTCTCTCTTACATTTGCCGTGACGAATTGGATTCTATTACTCAGAACATTAAATAAATCTAAAACATGTTCAAAGCTGAAATTCCCCAACTAGCCTTTGCCACTCCTCTACAAAATCCTTATACTTAACCACAATTTTTGTTTGATTCCAGTGGATGCACCATGAGTCGTGCTATATCGCATATTGATACATTTCAGGGCTTAATTCTTGCCCTACAAAACTATTGGGCGGAGCAAGGCTGCGTCGTATTACAACCATATGATATGGAAATGGGCGCAGGTACATTCCACACTGCAACCTTCTTACGTGCATTGGGGCCAGAAACTTGGAACGCGGCTTATGTTCAACCATCACGTCGTCCGAAAGACGGTCGTTATGGCGAGAACCCGAACCGTTTACAACACTACTATCAGTTCCAAGTGGTACTTAAGCCAAATCCAGACAATATCCAACAGCTTTATCTCGATTCATTAAAAGCCATCGGGATTGATACCCTAACTCACGACATTCGTTTCGTAGAAGACAACTGGGAATCTCCAACGCTTGGCGCATGGGGCTTAGGTTGGGAAGTTTGGTTAAATGGTATGGAAGTGACTCAGTTCACTTACTTCCAGCAAGTTGGTGGTATTGAATGTTACCCAGTGACAGGTGAAATCACTTACGGCTTAGAACGTCTTGCGATGTACCTGCAAGGTGTAGACTCAGTTTACGATCTGGTTTGGACCAAAGGTCAATTCGGTACCGTAACCTATGGTGATGTATTCCATCAAAATGAAGTTGAGCAATCAACCTATAACTTCGAATACGCGCCAGTCGATAAAATGTTTGAACTGTTTGACTTCTATGAAGCTGAAGCATCTCGTTTAATCGAAGCTGAATTACCACTTCCTGCTTACGAGCAAGTGATCAAAGCATCTCATTGCTTTAACTTGTTAGATGCGCGTGGTGCGATTTCTGTGACTGAACGCCAACGTTATATTTTACGTGTCCGTACTTTGGCGCGTTCAATTGCTCAAAGTTATGTGGCTGCACGCGCGAAACTTGGTTTCCCTATGGCAGAACCACATTTGCGTGATGAAGTATTGGCCCAACTTAAAGCACAAGTTGAAGCAGAAGCAGCCCAAGCTGAAAAAGCGAAGGAGAATAAATAATGACTCAACATACAGTTTTATTCGAACTTGGCTGTGAAGAACTTCCACCAAAAAGCTTAAAAACTTTGCGTGATGCGCTTAAAGCAGAAACCGAAAAAGGCCTAAAAGATGCAGGCCTAAACTTCTCTGCTATCGAAGCGTATGCTGCACCACGTCGTTTAGCATTGAAAATTGTTGATATCGATGCTGCTCAAGCGGACACACAAAAACGTTTTGATGGCCCTGCGGTACAAGCTGCTTATGATGCTGAAGGCAAACCGACCAAAGCACTAGATGGCTTTATGCGCGGTCAAGGCATTACGGTTGATCAGCTTTCGACGTTCCAAGCAGGTAAAGTTGAAAAAGTATGCTTCTTGAAAGATGTCAAAGGTCAAAGTCTTGACGTTTTACTACCACAAATTTTACAAACTGCATTGGATAACTTGCCAATCGCAAAACGTATGCGTTCAGCGGCAAGCCGTACTGAATTCGTGCGTCCAGTAAAATGGGTGGTATTGCTGAAAGATGATCAAGTGGTTGAAGCAACCATTCAAGATCATAAAGCAGGTAATGTGACTTATGGTCATCGTTTCCATGCACCTGAAGCCGTGACTTTGGCGCATGCAAATGACTATTTGGCAACTTTAGAACAAGCATATGTAGTTGCGAACTTCGAAAAGCGTCAAGCGACCATTCAAGCACAAGTCAAAACATTGGCAGATGAAGTCAATGCGACTGCAATTGTGCCCGCAGATTTGCTTGATGAAGTAACAAGTCTGGTTGAATGGCCTGTTGCTTTACGTGCAACTTTTGAAGAGCGTTATTTGGCTGTTCCTCAAGAAGCTTTGATTACCACCATGCAGGATAACCAGAAGTATTTCTGCTTAATCAATGCCGAAGGTAAATTACAGCCTTACTTCATTACCATTTCAAATATTGAGTCGAAAGATCCGATTCAAATTATTGAAGGGAATGAGAAAGTTGTACGCCCTCGTTTGTCTGATGCGGAATTCTTCTTCTTACAAGACCAAAAGCAACCACTTGCGTCTCGTAAAGAAAAATTAGCCAATATGGTATTCCAAGCACAATTGGGTACACTTTGGGATAAATCAGAACGTATTGCTCAATTAGCGGTGGCATTGTCTCCAATGACGGGTGCAAATGTTGCTGATGCCGAGAAAGCTGCGTTACTTGCGAAATGTGACTTAACCTCTGAACTTGTGGGTGAATTCCCAGAACTTCAAGGGATTGCAGGTACTTACTATGCACGCCTTGAAGGTGAGAATAACGAAGTTGCAGAAGCTTTAGGTGAACAGTATTTACCTAAGTTTGCTGGTGATGTATTACCGCAAACCAATACAGGTACAACCATTGCCCTTGCGGATCGTTTAGACACATTGGTCGGTATCTTCGGTATTGGTCAAGCACCAACAGGTTCTAAAGATCCATTTGCATTACGTCGTTCTGCAATCGGTATCTTGCGTTTAATCATCGAAAATGAACTTGATGTGACCATCGAAGAATTGGTGAACTTTGCCTTGCAAGGTTATGGCGACATCATTAAAGATCACGATAAAACCCGTGCGGATGCAGTGGCATTCCTTGAAGGTCGTTACCGTGCCAAGTATGAAGACCAAGGCGTTGCGGTTGATGTGATTCAAGCGGTACAAGCACTTGCACCAAAATCTCCACTTGATTTTGACAAGCGTGTGACTGCGGTCAATCATTTCCGTACCTTACCAGAAGCGGCTGCATTGGCTGCGGCAAATAAACGTGTTGCCAATATTCTTGCCAAAGAAGCGACACCAGAAGGTGCTGTGGTTGAAGCGAATCTGGTTGAAGCTGCTGAAAAAGCGCTTTATGCAGAATTGTCTGCCCTTTCTCCTGTGGTTCAACCTTTACTTGCTGCGCGTAACTACACAGAAGCGTTGTCTAAGCTTGCTGCGCTTCGTGCACCAATCGATGCCTTCTTTGAAGGTGTAATGGTGATGGCTGATGATGCGGAATTAAAAGCTAACCGCTTACGTTTATTGGCTCAGTTGCGTGATTTATTCACAGCGATTGCAGATGTAAGTGTATTGCAGAGTTAAGCTCTCAGCACATTTCAATAAAGGGATCTTTGATAGATCCCTTTATTTTTTAAAATAAAACTTCATCCTTTGTACATAACTGTATCAATTTCATATCATCCCCACTCTTTTCTTCGACTTAACGATAAGATATAAAATCTCGATTGCGACACTATCGTGGAAAGGACAGACAAGATGATGAATAAAGTACAACTATTATGTGTTACGACGGCACTGATTGCATCGTCTTCGCTTTGGGCAGCAGATACAACCAACACGACAGCCAATGTATCTAATGCTGTCCCTGAAAAAGCCATGCCCTATGGCGACAATCCAAGCCTAGGTCGTATTCTGCTATATAAAACAGGTAAAGGCATGCAGAATCTCGGTGATTCAATCCAAGGCGCATCTGAAAACACATCGCAAAAGATGAGTGAAAAATGGAAAATCACCAAAGAATACTCAGCTGAACAAGCTGAAATTGTTCAAGAGCAAACCGAAAAAGCCAAGCAATACACAGCCAAGAAATGGCAAGACACCAAAGATGCTGTAGTTGGCACCAATGAAGGCAATGTCCCGATCGAACGTGCTGAACTCAGCCAGTCCTCTAAAAACTAAACCCAAAAACCTCTACACCGTAGAGGTTTTTTTAAAATGGGTACTTGAATGAAATAGTGCTCTATTTATATCTGATGCAAAACAATTTACCTATCTTGCTTCCGTTATAGTTATTTGAAAAATAGGCTTTAAATTTACAGTGTCCGCTCAAAACATTCATTGAACTTCACGTACTTTGTCGACACACTAAATCTAATAAATTCATCGGACTGGAATTTTGCACATGAAGCAACGTACTTTCAAAATAATTTTTGTTTCCTGCATCAGTGCAATCAGCTTTACTGCTTGCTCAGCACTCTCTACACAGAACAATGGCGCACAAACATTACAGCAAGTGAAGAATATTGGTGCCACACCATCCACTGAAGGTAATATTGCAAAACTGATCAAACAAGACCAACACTGCAACATCGAATTTACTGGCTATTTTGAAGGCGGTCAGGCGGTTGAACACTGGCGCTTCGACCAAAATGGTTTAATTTCAGCAGGCTCTGCCACCCAACACTATAAAGATAAAACACTTGCTCAACCAACAACTGCAACCGCCTTTGATGTGCAAGATGCGACTGTTCAAGCCAACTTTCAAAAACTACAAAGTAACTTTAGTGCGGATAAGCTAGCACAATGTCATTAAGCTTATAAAAAACTCGTTGCATCTATCTCTAGCTGCAACGAGTCATGGCTTTTTAAACTATTTTTGGATCGATGCTTAAACTATAAAATAATCTTAATTTGAACTAAGTCCACTGGTTGCAGATAGTAAATCAATACGTGGGAACACCAAACCAGTTCGCGTATCGGTAATTGGCTTACCTGTTACTTTCAAACGATTTACAGTTTGATCGATGGTCTCTGATGGTGTCACGCCATTGGCACGTAATAATGCGATTGCACCTGCAACATGAGGTGCTGCCTGTGAAGTTCCACCTTGAGTTTCACCACCGGCAGTAATCATTGCCCCTGGTGCCAATAAAGTCACCAATGAGCCACCATTACTAAAGCATGTAATTTTATCCGCAGCTGTGGTTGGATCAGAGCATTTCAACGGATTACCCCAAGACACACCACCAATATTACTATCGTACACAGCACCTACGCGTACTGCACCTTTCACACAGGCTGGTGAAGAAATCCCATCGGCGAAGGCATCATTACCCGAAGCCACTACAGGTACAACACCTGCTGCACGTGCATTGGCAAAAGCCGTACTATAGCTACTGTTGCTACATTCAGATGTATATTTCACCCCAGGTACACCTAAGCTTAAATTAATCGCTTTAATGTTATAGGTTTGCGCATTATTTACCGCCCAGTTAATCCCCGCCAGAATGTCGCTGTCATAAGCGGTACTTGCCCATTGTCCTTGTGATCGAACTTTTCTAAACACATCAATCCCAATAATTTTGGTTTTAGATGCAACTTTGGCAACAATCCCAGAAACGTTACTGCCATGCCCATCATCATCCAAGCTATTATCATCAGATGCGCTATCAAAGGCATAAACCACACGGCAAGTTGAAGCTGGGGTATTGACCGCAGTACAGCCAAAGTCAGCATGTTTATAATTCACGCCAGTATCAATCACCACCACACTCGAACCTTCTCCAGTAAAGCCGTTGCTTACAGCTTGTGGCTGATTGATCAACGGCAGGCTTTCCATTGTGGTCGGGACATTTTTACGGTTTGGATAAACACCTTTTACAGCGGGATCATTTAACACTTGTGCTAAGGTTTCACGATTTTGAATTCGATATAAACCTAAAGGCAGACCATTAAACTCACGTAAAGTTTGAAAGCCCGTCGACTTGCCAAATTTATTTTTAAACTGGCTTTTGCCATCAGCAATCAAACTACGTTTTTCTAGCCCCAAAGTAGTGCTCGCAGTATTGCTTTCATACTCGATGAGTAAATCATTCGAATCATTATCAACTAAAGCATCAATATTAATTTTACCTTTTGCTACTTTGTTGAGTGCCGCCGAGCTGAGTCGTTGTTTGAGTTGGACGGCATTGAGTGTTGCTGCTGAAGTCGTGGTGGTTATAAAAGCACATAGGCTTAATAGTAATAAGGTTTTATTGTTCACTATTGGTCTCCATCGTTCTTGGATAAAGAACTGTTTTAAATGCCTGTTTTTCTTGGGTAAAGAAATCCAGATGATTTAGAGTTTTTTGATTTCATTTGCTGGATCAGTATCAGGATCGATCGGTTGTATCGAAGGATCACTTTTAGTGTCATAAAATTGGACATCTTGCTGAGAAGCATCCAATGTGTTTGAGTTGGTATGTTCTTGTCGTTTCACCTCCACTGGTTTTGTTTCTGATGTTATTGTTTCGGAATGTTGAGTGCTCATGTGATATACCGCAGTGTCGTCAGTTGAAGCTGGTGCTTCTGATGGCTCGAAATAGAACACCACCACACCCAACCCAACCAATACAATTAAAAATGCAGCAATCTGTTTCATTCATTTTCTCCAGCATTTTATTTACTGGCCTTTACTCGGCTTTCAATTATTTTTCTATAAATCACATGAATAAAATTTAAAATTCACTTTAAATTTCACATACTTCAATACAATTGATAGTACTCAAATCACAGGTGATTCAAAGTACTTACACACTAGGCCATTTAATATCTGCCTAGATAGCTCAAGATTACAACGCTATCCATTGTGCGCCTTAAAAATAAAATTGCATAAAAAAAGTGCAACAAATATTTCATATATATTTACCAAGCAATAAAAATGCCACTATTTTTATCTTTTTTGAATCTGTTTAAATTTATTTAAATATTCTTAATCTTCATATTAAAAGCTCTAAAATATAAATTTTAAATGAAAAATTTGCTGTATCCAAACGTAGCTAAATTGATCTTTTACAGGTGCTTATATTCAAATAAAAATTATACTTTTCATGTTCTTAAAATTGTAATTACTCTCCACAATTCCCTTCTACAGTGTTTTTAAGCTGTAATCAGGTTGTAACGTTTTGATGAAATCCATAGATTTCTACTTTTTGCTGGCTATGATGCAATGGCGTTGATGAAGTACCCCAATACGGTACATCGCTTAAGGAAATCGCAATGAAAAAAATGATCAAAACAGCTATCGTGACAACAACTATCCTTGCTTCTGCTTCAGTTTTTGCACAGAACGTCGGGGCAAATGCAAGTGGTTCAGCTCAGGTCAATGTCCAATCAGGCGGTCTGATTAACGGCGTCACAGGTGCATTAAAAGGTACAGCTCAAGGTGTAGGGCAAGTCGCTCAAGGCGTAGGTCACACTGCACATAATGTAGGCCACACAGCGGTAAACACTGGCGTTGCAGCCACTCAAAAAACAGTAAGTACAGCAACAAATGTTGGCTCACAAGTGGCAAATAAAACAGGTGAAGCAGTCAGAAATACGAAAGACTATGTAGTTGATAAAGCCGTTGATGGTAAAGAATTGGCTGTAGATACGACTGCAAATGTAAAACAGCGTATTGCAAATAAACAGACAACTTCAAAATCTAAATCTTTAAACTTAGGTGCTCAGACCAATGCGCAAGCACAAGTGAATGGTAAAGCTGCATCCGTAAATGCAAAAACAGGCCTAAATGCGGATAAAAAGAACCTCCAAACAGGTGCGAATGTCGGCGTTAAAGTATTAGGCGTAAATGCCAACGTGAATACCAATGCAAAAATTGGTGCAAATTAACATTCTGTTAGATATAAAAAAGCCCTTTGAATATTCAAAGGGCTTTTTTATTGGGAAAGATTCATTCAGCATAATTGCAGTTTAGTGTGCTCATCTGCATTATTTTCAATAAAGTGCGTCTGACCTTGTGCATCGCAACTTAAAGTCAAATTTTTATAGCTCAGACTATAAAAATCTGCATAGTGCTTAAACACTAGTGGGGATTGATCCAGTGCAAATGGCTCCCCCTCTTTGACCAATTTGTGAATTCCACGATCATTCATGCTCAAGAAATAATATTCATCATTCAATCTGAGCTTCACCAAACTATTGGCAGTCAGGTTTAATGGCAATAGATATGTTGGATTGGCTGCAATGATCTCTGCGTTATAACTCTCTAATTTCAAGCTTGCCAAATTAAAAACCAAAAACTGATTCTGTACATTCACCACATTGGCAGCTTGGGTCTCAGTATGTTGCGCAAAATGCAGATGTACGCCGAGCTTATGTAAATTCTGTTCCGTGCCTTGTTTGAGATTAAACAGCTGCTGTACCAGCTTCTGTTTGAGAGCAGCATCAAAATAACGCTCATCTAAAGCAATCTCGTTTTGCTCGAGGATCTTTAATAAAGCCTGATGATGGCGTGGTAACAAGGCATCCAACACATGCCGATAATAGAACTTGCTTTGCTTCTTAACTTCCCGAACCCGCTGATAGAAATAAGTGATTTCAAATGGTTTAACCACAAAATCATTCAGCAACTGAGAACTAGCCAAGACCGAAAGTGCTTCATGGCCCGTAAATGGCAAATGAATCACATGCATTTTAGGTAATAAGGGTTGGATCTTTAAGAAATGCTCTTTATCTTCGGCAAAGTATGGATCATAGACAATAATGTATTCACGTGATGAATCCACCTCATCGGCCTGAATCTGCATATCTTGATGAATAGACACATCAAAAAACTCAGCATAACGGCGATCTTGTACCACATCAGGGTCAATTGAATACTGTGGTACAAAAGCCACAATCTTTTGCATATTCAATAAATTTGAATACTTGATTGCAGCATAGCCACCCATGGAACCGCCATAACCAACAATGCCTTTGAATTGCTGCAAAATTGGCTGAATCTGCTGCTGCATCTGAAGCATGCTACTTTTCGGAAACCATGATTTCTGCTTCGGCATGATGCCGATCACGTTGTATTGATATTTTATTAAGGATTTTTCAGCATTAATTGACATGCCTTTAGCGCGACTAATCAAATCGCCAAACGAAATTACTAAAGTGTCACTTGAACCTTTTAAAAAAATAACGCGAATATGCTCATCTTCAAATATTATTTGCTTATCCATGCTCACACTGAAAAATTGATCCTAGGCTTGTCGCAAAAAGTCACCAAATGATGGCTTTGCCAAACCATAATTGCGGAGTATCTTATTTTATAGAGATAAGACAGATTAAAAAGCGCAAAAAATGACACAATCCTTACATCCCACTGCTCAAAAAGGCTTTAGTTTAGGGGCAGAACTCTACCAACAGGTACGCCCCAGTTACCCGCAAGAAATAGCGGTTTGGCTGCAAGATCGACTCAAAATAGGTGAAAGTTCCACTGTTGTAGACCTTGGTGCAGGGACTGGCAAATTCTTACCTTACCTGATTCAAACACAGGCAAAAGTGATTGCAGTTGAGCCTGTCACTGAAATGTTGCAGCAACTACAACAGGCCTATCCCACTGTCGAATGCTTACAAGCCTTCAGCACACAAATCCCAGTAAAAGATGCATCAATGGATGCCATTCTCTGTGCCCAATCTTTCCACTGGTTTGCCAATATCGAAACGCTCAGTGAAATGCATCGGGCACTTAAGCCATCAGGCCATTTAGGGCTGATCTGGAATCAACGCGATACCAATGTCGATTGGGTTAAAGCACTAGCGGATGAAATTTCGCCTTTGGAAGGAGATACACCGCGTTATCATAGTGAACAATGGAAACAGGTGTTCGAAGGACAATCCTTATTTAAATTGGATGGATTAACAACCTTTCAACAAGCGCATCAAGGCACGGTCGAACAGGTGGTGAGTAAACGTTTGCTTTCCACCAGTTTTATCGCTGCGATGTCATCAGCAGAGCAACAACAGTTAAAAGCAAAGTTTGAACAAATTGTATTTGATTTTACGGGCTTAACTGAGCAAGATCAGATTAGCTTCCCCTATACCACTTTTGCATACCATTTCCAGAAAATATCAAATTAATCTTGAACGAGTTGAGCTATGCCTAATCTTAAAATCACATTTGCCATTACCTGTGTACTTAGTTCAGCGCTGATGCTCAGTGCATGTAATAAAGACAAAGAGCCTTCTGCCAATAAAGAGCAGCAAAGCAGTTCGACTAATGACGCGATTGGCCAGCTGAATCAAACACCAATCAAGCAGTTCCCTGCCACAGCAGATGATGGTCATGATATTGCGATTTTAGAAGATTATGACAATCGCTTTACCGACATGAGCGACAGCATGGAAATTGAATTGGCCAAAATGAAAGAAGCCAATACGCTAACACCTGAATTTGAACAGCAGCGCCAAAAAGACAATGTAAAATCTGCGCTTGCCATGCTGAAAGATCTGGAACTAAAAACTGAACAAGGACGTTATATCCAAGGCTTGCTCTATGACTATTGGGAACAACAAGCCAAAGTTTTAGAACAAGGAAATGCATCAACTCAGTCTCAAACGGACGCAAACAAACAAGTCAATCATCTGAATGAATATCTACACGCCCAAAGCCAGTTACATCACTGGAAAAGTGCACAAGCACCTGAAACCAAAATGCAAGCTGAATAACTACAATTAATAAAAGGGGCTGATGCCCCTTTTATTTCACATTCATTATTAAATATTCTGTTTCTCAATCCACTGAATCGAACTCACACGAAATAGTTCACAGGCGCCATCACCCACTCCACCTGGGGTCAAAGAGGATTTCCATACCAAGTCCTTATCTCGGATCTCGACCAACTCCCCTTTGAGTTGAACCAAGTCACCACGCTTCACCTGTTTAATCTGTTTGGCAATTTCTGGATTGGCTGGAATAATGTGCATATTCGAGACCAGTTTGATCGCTTGGTCTGGTGGCACTGGCAAGGTATTCATTTTCCAATTCAAATAACGATCATATTGACGCACATCAATTGTTCGGGCGATTGCAGGATCAGTAAATGCTCCCAAACTCACCGCATAGTCGATCGGAGAAAATTTGGCTTGCTCATCGTCATGATAGACTTTTGAACCGAGAATACGGAAATTACCATCAAAAGGTTTTAATACCGAAATCGATTGATATTCCACAACAGGCGCTAAGCCATTGGCAATGTTATATTCTGCCTGACCGGTTGATGCATGTGTTTGCCCAATTGCAGCCACCATGCATAAACTCATCCATAGACGTTTTTTCATGGCTCGATTATCCTCGAAAATATTAGAAAAGCCTTTCTCTTGATAGTATGCTGAGATGGTGAAAAAAAGTGCTTTTTTTAGTAACAGTCAAACTCAGTTTAGTCATATTTTTGTGCTGTTAGTGAAGTATCCTCTTTATTAAAACCAACGAATGGATCTCTATGATTTACCAATTTTATCAACGTCACATCTTTCCTCATTTACTCAATCAAGTCATGCAAACTGCCAGCTTGATGGATCGACGTCGTGAATTATTGCTTCCACTCGAAGGTGAGGTGCTCGAAATTGGTTTTGGCACAGGGCTGAATATTCCGTTTTATGGCAATGTCGATTCACTATATGCTTTGGAACCCAATTCGGATATTTATCAGTTGGCGATTGAGCGCGTACAACATGCACCTTTCTTTATTAAGCATGTGCAATCGAGTGCAGAAAAACTACCCTTTGCAGATGCTTCTTTAGATCATATTGTGTCGACGTGGACACTCTGTAGCATTGCTGATCTTGAACAAGCCTTAACCGAAATATATCGGGTGCTGAAACCAACAGGAACCTTCCATCTGGTTGAACATGTCAAACATCCAAACTCGGCAAAAATACAGTCCTTGCAAACGCTACTGACCCCAATTCAGAAACGTATTGCCGATGGTTGTCACCTAAATCGGGATATCGAAAGTCAGTTACGACAAGCCAAGTTTAAATTCATCGAAAAAGAATATTTTGATGCAGAAGGAATCCCATCTGTGGCACAAACAATGCTGTTGGCCCGTGTACAAAAATTAGAAACACCTCATTGATCTTCAAAATCAATTCGTAAGGTTTCAAATCGGATACGCCCTTCTGCAACCGCTTGAGCAATCGCCTGCTGTCCTTTGCTTAAGCGTGCACCACCACTTTTAATATCCAATAAAATCACTTCAATATCTTCGGCTGTGCCATCCCCATCTCGGAAATCGGTATAACCATCAAAAATAACGTAGTCGACAGGATCACCCAAAAACTTGGCATCGCTCGGTAAATAACGAAATTCAGGCAAGATTGGTGCAAACTGCTCTGCCATTTTTCCTTTTAATACCGCACGACTGGTATTGACACTACGCTTCTGCGCATCAAGCAAAGCCTGTTTATGTTCTAACTCTAGTTCAGCGATATATTTTTCATACTCAGCCTGAATCCGGCCATTGCGTGTGCTGGATAAAATAATCGTCGTAATCACGACACCAATACAACCACCAATCAGCATCGCAAGCCAAACCGACATAGCAACTTTCCTTTTTTTGAATGCAGCTATTTAACTGCAACATTAAACTTTTGTCATGTGTAACACACTTGACCGAAAAAGATGCTAAGGTATAAACGAATACGAGAGCCTAGTTAATAAATCTAATTTCATGAAAACCATATTAATCGCAAATCAAAAAGGTGGCTGTGGCAAGACCATGACAGCTATTACACTGGCGGCAGCACTATCTCAAAAAGGATATAAAGTTGCGCTGGCTGACGCTGACAACCAAAAATCATCTTTGCAATGGTTAAAGCAACGTCCTGCAACCGTCACAGGTATTCAAAGTCTGGATTGGCGACATGAAAAATCAATTGGTGAAGCACCAAAGAATTTAGATTATTTAATTATCGATGCGCCTGGTGCACTTTCAGGTGAACATGCAGAGCAGCTGGTCAGCGAGGCACATGCGATTGTGACACCGTTGCAGCCGTCATTCTTTGATATCGACAGTACCCGTCGCTTCTTAAAACATTTACAAGACATCAAGCGTATTCGTAAAGGCAAAGTGCAAATCCTGTTGATTGCCAATCGTGTCAAACCAAACAGTGCCAGTTCAAAGGATATTCAAGACTTCTTTAGTAAGATTGAACAAGATCCTGTGGCTTGGATTTCCGAGCGTAGCGCCTACGGTACATTGGCAATGCAAGGACTGAGTGTATTTGATAAGACCCAGAAAAACTTTGTCAGCATCCAGAGCCAATGGCAGCCTGTTTTAAACCAATTAGTTGATGATCCGAGCGAGTGGTTCTAAGGCTTTGCAAAGAAACGTAATCTTTTGATATCAAATCCTAAAACCGGGAAATGAAAATTTCCCTCGCCTACTTTTTCAGTTAAGATGGTTTTATTCAATTTCTAGCACTTGAGAAATACTATCGTGCAACAATACGCTCCCATATTACAACGCGTTTTGCTGTTTGGACTGTTCTTTGTCCTGCTCTTTTTGGGATTCAGTATTCTCAAATACTTTATTGTCCCTGTCCTTTGGGCCGCAATTATTGCCTATATGACTTGGCCCTTATATCTATGGGTACAGCGTCGTTTCTTTGGTGAAAACCGACCTACACTGAATGCTACCCTGATGATTAGCTTGGTCATTATCGTGATTGGTGTGCCATTTATCTGTGCAATCTTTATGTTGCAACTTGAAGGTCGTAATTTATATTTTAATTTACAGCGACAGTTATTTTCAGGCCATGTTCAAGTTCCTGAATTTATCAAAAATCTACCGATTATTGGTAAAGACATCAGCCGTACTGTCAATGAACTCAGTAATGATCCGAATAGCATTACCAAGAATATTGCCGAATGGATTCAAAGCCATCTGAGTTATGGGCGTTTTGTATTGAGCGAGATTAGTCGTAACTTGGTCAAATTGACTTTTGCACTGATGACCTTGTTCTTCTTCTACCGTGATGGACAAATGATCTTGGCACAAGTGAGTCGCGCCTTGGAAATGGTGATTGGTCCGCGTGTCCATCATTACTTGGATACCATTTCTGAAACAACACGTGCCGTGGTTTACGGTGTTGGCTTAACCGCCGTTGCACAAGCGATTTTGGCTGGTCTTAGCTACTTTGTCGCGGGTGTGCCTAACCCAATGCTGCTGACTATGGTCACCTTTATCTTGGCGCTGATTCCTTTTGGAACACCTGTCTCATATCTTGGGGTAGGTCTGTGGCTATTCGCCCAAGGGCAAACCATGGAAGCGATTGGTGTTGTGGTTTGGGGTATTGTGATTGTCAGTAGCTCTGATAATGTGATTCGTCCATTGGTGATTTCAGGCGCGACCCAGATTCCATTCATTCTGATTATGTTTGGGGTATTAGGTGGTATTGCTAGCTTTGGTCTGGTCGGTCTGTTTATTGGCCCTGTGATTTTAGCCATCCTGTTGGCAATTTGGCGCGAATGGCTGCATGAAAATGTCGATGAGCCTGTTGCGGCTCTGGAAGCTCCTCCCGAAAATAAATAGGTTTGTTTTATTTAATTTTTTGTCATCAATTGATTAATGTTACTTGCGGGATATCGCTTACTTTGTTTGAATCGTCAAATAAAGATAATTTATAAGGATATCTTCGCAATGACTTCAATGCTTCAAAAAATCTCTCTGCTGGGCTGTCTGAGTTTAAGTATCGCAGCCTGCTCTTCGGTTTCCCTCGATAACAATGCAGCTAAAATCCAGACCAAGACCAGCACAACTGATCAAAAGCAATTGATCCAAGTCTATCAAGTCGATGCCAATGGTGTTGGTGCTTCAATCGGAACTGTTTCATTTCAACAAACACCTAAAGGTTTATTAATCACCCCTGCTCTTTGGAAACTTTCTCCTGGCGAACATGGTTTCCACATCCATGAAAATCCATCCTGTGAAGCTGCATTAAAAGATGGAAAAATGGGCGCAGCCTTGGCAGCAGGCAGTCACTTAAACCCTGAAAAAGTCGCACATCATGGTACGCCTGAAACTGGACACTTAGGTGATTTACCCGTATTGGTAGTCAATGAAAAAGGTTTTGCGACAACTCCAGTGATTGCGCCACGTTTAAAACTGGCTGATATTCAGAATCGTGCGATCATGATCCATGTCGGTGGGGACAATTATTCAGATACACCAAAACCATTAGGCGGTGGTGGTGACCGTATCGCCTGCGGTGTGATTAAGTAATCTGAACACTGTGGGTATCTTCCGAGTTATCCACAGTTGCTCTGCTTTTAGCCATTTTTATTTCTTTTTCAATCTCACAATAACAAAATCCAACTGAGCATGAATTTTGCATCTCATCTCTTATTTTAAAGATCATACAAATATTAATGCTAAAAAATAGTGCCTCTTGTTGGCTAACATTGCTTTGCTTTGGGAAATTTATTTGTATGATGATTTCAGAACATATTAAAGAATAAGAATCGTGAAAAATTTATTCCTCCTATTCAATCGCTTTCGCTCCAACTCGATTCTGCTTTATTGCTTACAAATCCTGATTGTGCTTTGCGGTACAACATTAGGCTTATATCAGCTTGGATTCGGGCAACTGATTGTACCTGTGACCTTGGGCGCAATTGCGACCGCACTGACTGACTTTGATGATCGTCTCAGTATCCGTTTACGCAATCTGATGTATGTCTGCGTGCTGTTCTTTACGGTCAGTACCATTTTAGAGTTTCTCGCCCCCTATAAATTTTGGTTCATTGTTTATCTCAGCCTCTCCAGTGCAGCGTTGGTCATGATGGGTGCGCTTGGGCAACGCTATGCCACCATTTCCTTTGGTACGATTTTACTTTCGATCTATACCATGTTTGGTTTAGGAGAATACCCAGCTTGGTATCAGCAACCGAGCTATTTTGTATTGGGTGCCTTGTGGTATGGACTGACTTCAATCTTATTTTTTGTTATTCGCCCAACCTTACCACTGCAAGAAAAGATCTCTACTATTTTTCAGGATATTGCTGAATTACTACAGACCAAATCACGGTTATTCGACCCAGATAATATTGATAATGTTGAAACACTGCTATTCGAACTTTCTCACAAAAATAGCCAAGTGGTCAGTAGCCTGAATCAAGCCAAGAATTCCTTACTGACGCGCTTAAAAGCGTCTCGAGTTAACAACACCAGTATTTATTGGCTGAACTTATATTATTTTGCTCAAGACATGCATGAACAGGTCACCTCTAGCTATCTACATTATGAAAAAATTCATCAGAATTTTAGCCGTAGTGATTTAATTTTCCGTATTCAAAAAAATATGCAGCTACAAGCCTTGGCCTGTCATGATTTAAGCCGAGCGATCTTAGATCATCAAAGCTATCAGCCCCGTGAATCAGCCAGTAAAGCACTAGAAAATCTAGAATCGTCGATGCGAGATTGGGTGCAACAACACCCCAATAATCTTGAAGTTAAAAATCTAGAGCTGATCTTAAATAATTTAAAAAGTGTGCATGAGCAATTTACTCAACTGCAACTCAATCAAAATATTGAACAGCTTTCACCGCAGCAACATCAAGATCATTTGAACTTACTCGATGACGATATTCAGGGTGTACAGGATCTTATTTTAAAAATCAAACAACAACTTAGTCCACAATCAGCGCTGTTCCGTCATGCGGTGCGTTTGGCTGTGATCTTTGCAGTGGGTTATGCCATTTCCTTATTGCCTTTTGCCCAAAATGGCTACTGGATTTTACTCACCAGTTTATTTGTTTGCCAGATCACCTACTTTGCCACCAAAAGCCGTCTCAAGCTCAGAACCATCGGTACTTTACTCGGGGTGTTACTAGGTATCCCCATTCTTTATTTTGTGCCAAGTATTGAAGGCCAATTGGTATTAACCGTCATCTGTGGGGTCTCATTTTTCTATTTAAGACAAAAGAAATATGCACTTGCCACTGTCATGGCGACCTTGATGGTGTTACTGATTTTTAATTTAAAAGGTGCAGGTTTTAGTATTATCCTGCCACGCATTATTGACACTTTTATTGGTTGTGCTATTGCATGGCTCGCAGTCAATTTCATTTGGCCCGATTGGAATTTCCGCAATATCTCCAGCAACATCAAGAAAAATAATCAAACCACCTTCGATTATTTTCATGTGGTGGTACAGCAGTATCATCAAGGACGTGAACTTGATCTGGAGTACCGAACCACTCGACGTGCAGCACATAATGCCCAGATCGAGCTGTCGAATATGATCTCAAGTCTGAGTACAGAACCTCAGCCCAACCAAGAACTCATTCAGCATGCCTTTCGCTATTTGGTCTATAGCCATAGCCAACTCAGCTATGTCTCGGCCTTGGGACATCAACGGGAAAAAATTGAAGATCAGGCGTTATTAAAATTACTAGATAAAATTGAGAATGTGCTCAAGCAAAGTCTGATCGAACAAGCCGCTATTCCGCAACAGCAAGTAGAACGCTTACTCGAAGATATTGATATCCTAAATCAACAGCATCAGGTCTCTGCAAAGCACCCTTTGCTGTTAAAACAAATGAGTCTGTTGCTCGAGACCTTGCCTGAATTAATCATATTAAAAAATAAACTGCTCGCCTTAGAAATTAAGTGAGCGTAATGAGTGCAAGTAAAACTGAAATCAGCTAAAAATATGATACTCGGAAGTGTCATCTGCAACCTGCGAAATATCTATAATATGCTGTTTTTGCAATACTATTCTTCAGGTGAAAGAAGTGAATAGGTTTTGCAGATGAGGAGCGCTAAAGCTGCGCAAGATGGTTACCCTTGCGGAGCTGCGCTCCTCATCCCGAAAGAAAAGTAGGTCGAACCTGAACGATGTTGAAATATATTTCAACTGAAGAGCAAGACGCAGTGGTTTATCCTAAACTAAGGTGAGAGCTCGGGACGACACCGTTAGGATTACTCACATCGCAAATGTTGGAAATGAATTTCATTAAACTCAAGCTAAATAAGCCCCCTATCAACCTAAGCTTAATTCAACCCGTCTTGTTGACGTGCCAGCATATGTTGCTTCAAAGCATGACGTGGTGAACTAAACCAGAATAAAATCAAGACCAGACTGGCTAAAGCAAAGGCCCAAATATGGAAATGCGTATACAGCACACGAACCAATTCAATCACGACAAAATAACTGATCATCATCAACATCGAGACCGCCGCCGCAACTGTTCCTTTTGAGACTTCTGAAGACATCAGTGCAAAACGGTACATCACCGAGAAGCTAATCCCCTCACCCAAACTGATTAAGGTCATACCAATCAATAAACAAGGCACTAAATAGCTTTGCCAAATCACACCCAGCACTAAAAACACTGTACCCAATAACATGATCGGCAGACCATACAAAATGGTTTTACCTAGCGGGAAACGATCAATGATTTTGATGAGGATGATATTGCCCGCAATTAAGCCAAAGAACACAGGAAACTGTGCCAAGCCATATTGCACACTGCTCAATTTCAGCTCATCAACCAAAATGATTGGTGATAAAGCAATCCATAACATCAACGGCATCCCCACCATTGGTAAGGCGATGCTTAAACCCAAGAAGCGACGGTTGCTCAATACCTTTTTAAAGTCATCAAAGATATAACTAAAAGGCTGTTTCGGTTGTTTACGGCTTTCTTGGGTCGCAGGCATAAATTTCTTTAAGCCAAACCAACTGATAAAAGACACCGCAGCAATGGCGACGAAACCCCAATGCCATGACACATAATCAATCAGGAATGCCCCCAATACAGGGCCAAGTAAAGGTGCCAATAAAGAAATATTTGCCATTAATGCCATGACTTTGATCGCATCACGCTCTTCAAAGGTTTCTTGGATCGCAGCATAACCCACTGCAGAAATGACGCTCAGCCCCATACCTTGTAAGAAACGCAGCGTCAGGAATTGTTCAATATTGTGGGTCAATAAAATCAGTAAACAACAAACCGTAAAGAATGCCACACCTGCCAAGAGCACTTTTTTACGCCCGAGACGATCCGAAAGCGGTCCCAACAGCCATGCGACACTGGCACCACCCAACAAATAAAATGACATTGACGACGGTGCCCACGTTGCACTGACTGCAAATTGTTCTGTAATCGACAACATCGCAGGTTGAATCAAGTCATTACCGATATAAACTGAAAATTCGAATAGCACTAAAGCTAAAGGAAACATGAGCGTTATACGGTTTAACGTCATGTTCTGATTATTCGTCATCATGTTTTATTCACAAAAATAACCAACTCGTGTTCGTCCCATTTTTCAAAATGAAAAAGGGATCATCACCACAAGATTTTATGGCTTAGATTTAAATTAAATTTTGATTTCATGCTGTGAGAAAGCATGTGATAAATGTGAAAACACCGTATTCACTAGGTGTATATAAGAAAAACAATTTATTTACGTGAGATTGGTAAATGTTTTACCGTTTGGCTAAATTGCCACGCGCAACTGTAGCACTATTTCAAAATGACCGCAATTTAAACAGCCGATAACGCCCATATTGAGATGTGTATAACCCAAAAGTTATCCACATCTTTGCTGTTATTTCGTACGCAGCTCTAAATTGAACCTATACTTATGGACAGAGATCAAATTGGAAAGTCTCAGTATTTTCCCCTCTGGCACATTGATAGCTTTGCTTTTTATTCACCACTTTCCAAACATCTTGATTGCGTTTTAATTGATATTCTGTCCGCACAGCAATCACAGAATCATCCAATTGTGATTGTTCCACGGTTACCTGTGCATCTGTTGGATTCTCGGCACTGTTAAATTGCTGGTCTATTTTTAAATTGCTATCTTCATGAAATAGATTGGGCTGATCCGATAAGATCGCATGCATTACCGTACTCTTTTGCACAGCCGCTTGTTGCTGCGATGGTGCTGTTGGTTGATGACATGCTGTGAGAAATAAAGCAGATCCCAAGATCATCGCAATTTTATGCATTTTGTACCTATCCAATCCATTTAGCTCATTTATGCTACTATGCAAAACTAAATTGCCACGCAACAAAATGTATGTGGCATGCATTAAATTTGTTGTCGTCATCCAAGATGATGATCATAACAAATGATTAAAAAAACACAGTTTATAACAGCAATATCACCACACTTTGGACATGCCGATATGTCAGATTTAGCAAAAAAATTAACGATTATTTTAATCCTCGGGAGCACCACCTTAGGTTGCTCGAAAAAAGAAGAAGGCCATGCCAGTGATGCAGCTGTCGCGACTGAAAGTGCGGCAATGGACAGCACTGCGGTTCAAGAAAATGCTGTCCAAAATCCAGAACAACTGGTCAGCAATCAACAGAGTGCTTTGGAACAAAATCGTCAATTGGTCAAAAGTGCACAACTACAATTTGAAGTGAAGGACGTGTTAAAAACCACATCAGCACTGGAACAACAGTTATTGCAATACAATGGTTATATCGAAGAAAAACAGATTAATTATCAAGTCAGTGACCGATCTGAGCGTGACCGTATTGATGGCAGTGTCGATATTTATGAAAAGATCACACCCACCGTGCAACTCACGGTTCGTATTCCTAATGCACAGGTGACTAGCTTCTTAAATAATTTATTGCCACTCATGCTGAACTTTAATACCCAGAGTTATGAAGCCAAGCGTTATGAATTAAAATTGCTCGAAGAAAAACTGAATACTGCCAATCAAAGTAACAGCGGATCAAATACGGTGAACAATCAGCTGCAGCAACTGACCAATTTAGAAGTTAAAGATCGTTTGGCTTATAGCACCATTCGACTGGAATTCTTCCAGCAGTCACAAGTACGTAAAACGCATGATCTGAATATCAATCGTATTGCCACTTTAGACAGTGATCCGCTATTCAGTCGGATTTGGGAAGCGATTAAAGTGGGTTTATACGGCTTTAGAGAAACCATTATTTGGTTAGTCATGCTATGGCCGCTGTATTTGGCGATCGCGATTCTATGGGGCGCTCGTCGGTGGTATAAGACTAAAAAATCAAAAGCTGAATAATTTAATTATTGATTTTTGATCAATAGTATTTTGCTCATTTATGCATTTTTACTCATGAATAGATTTTCTAAAATGCTTTCCAGTTTTTAGAGATTTATTTTTGAGTAATCGCATGAGCAATATTTTAATTATTAATGGCGCCAAACAATTTGAACATTCAAATGGTGAATTGAACGACACATTGACCGCTTTTTCTGAAACGCATTTAAAAGCTTTAGGTCATAGCGTTCAAGTCACCCGTACTGACAGTGACTATGATATTCAAGCCGAAATTGCCAAATACCTATGGGCAGATGTGGTGATTTACCAAATGCCAGGTTGGTGGATGGGTGCACCGTGGACCATGAAAAAATACATCGATGATATCTTCACGATTGGGCATGGTTCACTTTATGCCAGTGATGGCCGTAGTCGTTCAGATGCCTCTAAAAAATATGGTTCAGGTGGTTTAATCCAAGGTAAAAAATACATGTTGTCTTTGACATGGAACGCACCGATGGAAGCCTTTACCGATCCAGATCAGTTCTTCCACGGCGTGGGTGTGGATGGTGTTTATTTACCTTTCCATAAAGCCAATCAATTCTTGGGTATGGACTCACTACCGACTTTTATCGTGAATGATGTCATCAAGGCGCCAAATGTGCCAAGTTATATCGAAGCGTACAAAGCACATTTAGACCAACTTTTTGCAGCAAGCCATTAAGTGAGAAAATAACATGCTAACCATTATTGCTGAAATTTATACACATGCAGGTGCTGAACATCGCCAAGCGGTATTAGATGCATTTGAAAAAATCATTCCAACAGTACTGGCAGAAGCTGGCTGTCATGGCTATGAGCCTTTGATTGATCATCTTCCTGCGATTGAGATGCAGGCCACTGATGAGAATACGATTGTCATGTTAGAGAAATGGCAGAGTACTGCTCATTTAGAAGCCCATATGCAAACTGCCCATATGCAGCAACATTTTGAAGCAACCAAAGACCATGTAGCCGATGTAAAAATCCGTATTCTAAACAGTGGGATTTAGAAAAAGGTTCACTATTAATCGAACCCTCATAAATTTTATGATACTCGGCAACGTCATCCACAACCTGAGCGAAGATCAACAAAGCAACGCTTTGTCTGAGCGCAAGATAACTGTTCCTTGCGGAGCTTCGCTCCTCATCCCGAAAGAAAAGTAGGGCTAGCCTGAACAAAGTTGAAATATATTTCAACTGAAGTGCAAGACTTCGTGGCTGATCCTGAAATTGGATGAGTATTTGACCAGACTCCGATCATCTTATTTTCTATTAGATAGATGGACATTGAAGTCGAACTCAGCTAATGAATAAAGCCTGGCTTTACTGATAGTAATGCTGTTTTAAATGACGGCTATAATCCGTTAAATAAGCTTCCAAACTGGCACGACGATCAGCCTTCGGCATCGACTTTGCTGCCAGTTGCTCAATCTTGCTTTGCAACAGTTGAAGAATCGCAGCCTGTTCCGCTTGGGGTAGCTGTGCTTTTTCTTGCTGCTGCTTTTTAATCTCCAGATAATCTTCTGCCCAATGCCGTAATGGATCATTTGCATCCACTTGTGCAAACAGATCGGTAATCAGTAATTCAGGCATCTGCTCTCGGGTCGCCAATTCGGCTGACATCAAACCACGAATCGAATAAAACACTTTTTTATAAGTAAAGTTATCTGCGGTTTGCATCACTTTCATGCCACCTTTTGCCAGTGATAAATAGTGGTGATACAACGCACTATAGTCGATTCGCTCAAGCAATCCATCACGGAAGATCTGCCATTCTGGAAAGGCATTAAAATAGACAATATGTGCTCTGACCCACTCCAAAACAGTAGGGTTGCTTTTTGCCAGTAGCCCAAACATTTTATTCAGGTCATAAGAGACAAAGTCAAAATCGCCATCCATGATCTCGATCAAGTCACGATGCTTTTTATAATCATAATACTGGTCTTTACTCGGTAGATGAAAACCGCGTACATCGTAGTCACTATCAGGACTGGCCATGCCCCATAAACGGCTACCACTCTCGATATAAAATAATGGGATATCTTGGCGTTGTTGAAATAGTTTTTCGATTTCGTGATGGATATTCATTTCGATGACTTCATTATTTAAAAATTTATACTTGTGAGAGACAATACTATTTTTTTACCGTAGTCATTAATTTGATTTTAAAAAAATTATCGTTTGATAAAATCAATCTCTATTCAATATAACAAATAGGAACATGCATGCAACTGACTTATGCGGGACAGGTTTTCTTGGTGGTGGTTGCGATCTTGTGTGTCTGGTCTTTTGTGCTGACAAAGTTTTGGCTAAAACGTTTAGCTAAGAATCGTGACAGCAGTAAGTTTGAATTTGCTTATTTATTTGTGGTGGTGTTTAGCATCAGCTCCTTATTTTTCCCTTTTACTTATTGGGTGTCGCAAGCTGTATATGGTTTAGCGACCAAGCCAAGCTATGATGCAACTGTCGTGAGTTATACCTCAGAATGGGTCGATACCGAACGTACAGATTCCAACGGGCGTAAATATAAAACTCAAACCTTAATGCATACGGCTCAGGTTCAATTCAAGGATGATCAAAACAGAACATTGGTCTTGGATAATTCAGTCCGTTCAGGTGACGTGCCTGTAGTCGGAGATCATATTCAAGTCGTTTATGAAGCAGGTGATCGTTCTGCACAAGAAAAGAGTTGGCGCACAGGACTACTGTTTGCCGCTACCCTATGTATGCTGTTTATTATGGGCTATATCTTGGTCATGATTATTGCCTATGCTTTGAATCGGAATATGAATCCTTACAAAGCCTTTGCTAACTTTTTAATTTTTAGAATTACCCTTCCACTCGGCACAATGGCGATGTTTGGGATGCTGTCTTATTCAGTTTTTGCTTATTTCTTTTTGGGCAATCCACAGAATATACCTGTCTGGGCCGTTGCGATTTGCAGCTTCTTTTCGCTCTGTCTTTTACCGCTGATTTATCATATTTTGACAGGTTGGAAAGCGTACAAGAAATAATTTTTTTATTGCCGTTTATTCTTTAATTGTTGTTATATACGCTGTCCCTACACTTTTACCTTGAAAATCCAATACTGAATAATTTTTCATCAAAACAATTTCATCTAGGATTTTTCCAAATAGGATTTCACAGACCAAAAACTCATTCAGAATTTTCTTTTCTTCATCTTTCAAATATAGGCGTATCATATGAGTTGAATCTTCTATTTTCATAAATAGGATCATACTGATATATAAATCATTATTCTTGTTATGAAAATCAACGTAGTCAGCAGCAATGTCTTTACGATGTAAGCAAATATAACCCTGACAAATCATTTGTTTTTCTATCATTTATTCTTTCCTAATAACAAAAAAGCGCATCTTTCGATACGCTTTTAGCAAAACTTCTTTTATTTCATCAAGCATTAAAGATCAAATAATTTTCCTGGGTTCATAATCCCGTTCGGGTCAAACGCCAACTTCAATGCTTTCATATATTCAATTTCTTCAGGCGAACGTGAATATTCCAAATATGGCTTCTTGGTCATACCGACACCATGCTCGGCAGAGATCGAACCATCATATTTTTTCACAGTATCAAACACGTATTTATTCACCACCTGACACTTGGCAAAGAATTCATCTTTAGTCAGATTCTCAGGTTTTAAAATATTTAAGTGCAAGTTACCATCACCAATATGACCAAACCAGCAGATTTCAAAGTCTGGATAATTATCTGCAACAATCGCATCAATTTCTGCAATAAATGCAGGTACATGGGTAATTAATACAGAGATGTCATTTTTGTATGGAATAAACGGCGCAATCGACTCTGAGATATCTTCACGCAAACGCCATAAGCTTTGAGCCTGTTCTAGACTTTGGCTCATCACGCCATCAATTACCCAGCCTTGTTCCATACAATGCTCAAAAATCTGCATTGCCTTGTCCATGATTGGTTCATATGGTGCTTCAAATTCCAATAACACATAGAACGGACATTGCGTTTCAAATGGACGTTGTACATGACCGCGATCCAATACTTTCTGCATTGCCAATTCACCAAAGAATTCAAAAGCAGTCAGGTCAATTGCGTTTTGGAAAGCATGTAATACAGGCATCACTGCTTCAAAGTCAGGCGCACCCAATACCATGACTTGTAGGTTTTGTGGCTGACGCTCAAGCTTGATTTCAGCTTCTGTCACTAAACCAAGCGTACCTTCACCACCAATAAATAAGTGTTGCAGCGAATAACCTGTCGCATTCTTAATCATGCCTTTGTTTAAACGCAGCACATCACCTTTACCTGTCACCACGGTCAAACCGAGTACCCAGTTACGGGTCATGCCATACTTGATGACTTTAATACCGCCCGCATTGGTGCCGATGTTACCGCCAATCTGACTTGAACCTGCTGAAGCAAAATCGACTGGATAATACATGCCTTGTTCTTCGGCATAATTCTGTAATTGCTCAGTCACCACGCCTGCTTGAACACGGACCATACGATCTGCTGGGAAGAACTCAAGAATCTGGTTCATCTTATCAAAGCTAATTACGATCTCGCCATTGGTTGCCACTGCACCTGCAGAAAGGCCAGTACGACCACCCGACGGGGTAATCGCGACATTAAATTGATTGGCAAGTTTAACAATGGCCTGAACTTGTTCAGTGCTTGAAGGGAAAACGATGACTGATGGGTTCGGATCAAAATGTTTGGTATGATCTCGTCCCCAATTTTCCAAACTGTCGGCATCGGTTTTAATTCGGTTTTCACCCACAATTGCCGTTAATTGGGTCAATAACTCAGGTGTTAAAGCGACTGAAGCATTCATCGTTTACAGGCCTAGCAAGAAGTAAAGATAGAGCATTTGAATAACAACACAATATTTTTCAATATCTTAAAATGGTGTATTCAACATATAGAAACTCGGCAGAACAGCGCAAACCTGATGTTTTCAGATTTGACTATCAGATATCTGCATTTTACATAGAAGCAGGCATGGGATAAAGCTTAGGATAAAGATACTGTAATAACAAAATGTGTATAACCAATAAAATTCAGCTTCAACTGAAAAATTATCAATAATTCTGCTGCGCTAATTTTAAACGGAATATTTATATCTCAAAGCTCTATGCTATAGTACTGCAACTAAATTTTGGCCTTTGTAGCGGAGCCGTAATGAGCCAACATCTATCACTACCTAAAGACAAAATCCGTTTCCTTCTGTTAGAAGGTGTGCATCAAAATGCCATCGATACTTTAAATGCAGCGGGTTATACCAACATCGATTATCACAAAACTGCGCTTGAAGGCGACGCTTTAAAAGAAGCAGTTAAAGATGCTCACTTCATTGGTATTCGTTCCCGTACACAATTAACTGAAGAAATCTTTGAAGCTGCGAACAAACTGATCGCAGTCGGTTGCTTCTGTATTGGTACAAACCAAGTCGACTTAAAAGCGGCAATGTCTCGTGGTATCCCTGTATTCAACGCACCGTATTCAAATACTCGTTCGGTTGCAGAATTGGTTCTTGCTGAAACCATTTTGTTGCTTCGTCGTGTACCTGAAAAATCGAAAGATACACATGCGGGCGGTTGGAATAAAGCTGCGGTGGGTTCATTTGAAACTCGTGGTAAGACTTTAGGTATCGTCGGTTACGGCTCGATCGGTTCACAACTTTCTGTATTGGCAGAAAGCTTAGGTATGAAAGTCATCTATTTTGATGCTGTGACTAAATTACCATTAGGTAATGCACGTCAAGTTGGCTCTTTAGATGAACTTTTGGAAACTGCGGATGTGGTAACGCTACACGTTCCAGATGTTCCGTCTACGCGTAACTTCTTCAAGAAAGAACAATTCGCGAAAATGAAAAAAGGTTCAATCTTCTTGAACGCAGCACGTGGTACATGTGTGGTGATCGAAGATTTAGCAGATGCAATTAAATCAGGTCACATCGCTGGTGCAGCGGTTGACGTATTCCCGAAAGAACCAAAAGCCAATGGTGAAGAGTTCCTATCTCCACTCCGTGGTTTAGACAACGTGATCTTAACCCCACACGTGGGTGGTTCGACCATGGAAGCGCAAGCAAACATCGGTTTAGAAGTGGCTGAAAAATTCGTTGCTTATTCAGACAAAGGTATGACGCTTTCTGCGGTGAACTTCCCAGAAATCGCATTACCACTTTCTGATGGTCAGCACCGTTTGCTTCACATCCACAAAAACGTTCCGGGTGTGTTATCGAAGATCAACACATTGTTCGCTGAACAAGGTATCAACATCTCTGGTCAGTCGTTAATGACTAAAGGTGATATCGGTTACTTAGTGATGGATGTTGACGCATCTGCATCTCAAGAAGCACTGGACACCTTGAACCACGTTGAAGGCACGATCCGCGTTCGCGTATTGTTCTAAGCATTATTTAGAATAATGTCGAAAAAGCCACAGTTGATGCTGTGGCTTTTTTATGGGCGTTTGACTTATTATGTGAATATTATACCAACTGTTAAATAATAAAATGTCGACCCCAATGCTGAAAACACCACTTCATGCTTTATTGCTATTGATGATTGCCATGTTGTGTGTGCAAGGCAGTGGTTCCTTGGCCAAAATTCTATTTCAGAGCTTTCCTGTATTAACCGTTTCCGCTATGCGCCTATTTTTTGGTGCAATCATATTGGCGGTGATTTTTAAGATCTGGACCATCAATTTTAAAGTAGTGCGCTGGAAAGCCATTCTCAGCTATGGTGTTGCCCTTGCTGGCATGAATGCGCTGTTCTATTTATCGCTTGAGCGCTTACCGTTAGGCCTTGCCGTTGCCTTTGAATTTATTGGTCCCTTAAGTGTCGCACTATATCATGCTCGGCAGAAATATGACTTTATCTGGGTTGGCTGTGCAATTCTGGGCTTAATGCTGCTCTTTCCTTTGCAACAGGCACAGCAAGGTCTCGACATGCTTGGTGTATTCTTTGCCATCAGTGCAGGTGCGTGTTGGGCACTGTATATTATTGCGGGGCAAAAACCGTCAGGCATCTCAGGCAACCATACCGTTTGCTTAGGCATGTCGATTGGTATGCTCTGCTTGCTGCCCTTTGCACTCTTTTCAGGAGCCATCGATCGAGTCTTTGAACTGCCAAATTTATACTATTTTATCGGGCTTGCGATATTAGCCAGCGCCTTGCCCTTTACTTTAGAAATGATTGCGCTGCGTAGTTTAACCCCGCTTAGCTTTGGCACCTTGATGAGTTTAGAACCTGCTGTTGCCGCACTTTCAGGCTTTATTTTTCTTGGGGAAATATTGTTTTGGAATCAATGGTTAGCGCTGGGCACCATTATCATTGCCTCAATTGGCTGTACCTTTACCACGCAACAGGCTCGTCAGCAAAAAGAAGCTGGATAATCAGGGTATTCAGTAAGTGTATATGGAAGAATATTTAGAACTCACCTTGATAACCTTAGAAGGCTTATCTGAACAAGCAGGCAAGCCGATTGATCACGCCTCCTATTTAGCCTCATTGATTAACGCTTCAAATCAAGGTCATCTATTTGAATATCGAAAAAATAAGCAATTATTAGGTTACTTCACTGTTGAGTACATGGAACTGCGAAAATGGTTTATTCCGATATTAGTGATCCACCAGAAGCATCGGAGCAAAGAAGTTTTTGCTGCTCTGATGACACAGCTTATTCGATTTATTGAAGATCATCAGGTTGCAACACTGATCAGCCATGCTTTAAAAAATAACAGCCTATCTTTAAAATTCCATAAACGCTTAGGCTTTACAATTATTCGTGAAAAACAGATCGCTTTTGAGCTCAAGCTTGAAATCAACGATGAGATTAAAAACAAATGGTGCTCGATCTTTGCACCACGGATAGACGTTCATGAATAAATATCTCAGCTCTTCCATCTACATGACATGGCTATCAACATGAAAAATATCCAGTTAATCGCTGTGCTGTACATGGTTTTGTCCATGCTGTCCTACCAAATCAGTGCATCCTTTGCCAAGCAATTAATCGCCACGCTTGACCCACTGACGGTAACGATTTTAAGGCTCTGTTTTGCGACCATTTTGGTAGCGATCATGTTCCGTTCATGGAAAATTATTTCCAAATTGAAGGAACTCAAATGGCGAGATTTACTCTGTTATAGTGCAGCCTTGGGTTGTATGAATATTCTGTTCTACACCTCATTAGGTAAGTTACCGCAAGGAATCGCAGTAGGTTTAGAGTTTATTGGCCCATTGGGTTTAGCCTTACTCTCGATTAAACAGCGCAGTGATTATATTTGGGTAGCATTTGCGATTTTAGGCATTGCTTTAATGGTGCCGTGGCACGATGCTCATGCGCAGCACTTTTCCTATATTGGTGCAGCATGTGCGCTAGGTGCTGGATTCTTTTGGGCCTTGTATATTTATTATGGGCATCGTGTGGTACAGCAGAATATCGGTATGCATGCCTTGACCATTGCCATCGGATTATCTGCACTTACGCTTCTCCCTTTCGGTCTTTGGAATAACGCGCCAGTACTGCTAGACACTCAATATTGGGGCAAAGCACTTGTGATTGCCCTACTCGCAACTGCGATTCCTTATGCTTTGGACTTAATGGCACTCAAACGGCTGACTAAGCTCAGTTATGGCACACTTTCCAGCCTTGCGCCTGCATTGGCAGCCTTAGCTGGTCTGGTACTGTTACATGAACGAATTAGCTTGATTCAATGGGCGGCTTTGGCCTGTATTATGGTGGCTTCAATTGGCGTGACCTTACGTGGAGGAAAAGCTTAGTTAAATCTAAGCTACTAACCCGTAATGATCTGATAGCCCAAGCGACAGATTAAAATACTCACTAAAATCAGGAATAAAATACGGATAAAGCCACTGCCGTATTTTAAAGCCAAACGGACACCCAATAACGAGCCCGCAATATTGGCAACTGCCATCATCAGTCCCAAGGCAAAAAGCACATGACCTGTGGGAATAAAGAAACTGAGGGCTGCCAGATTAGTCATGAAGTTGCCAATCTTTGACAATGCCGAAGCATGTAAAAAATCGACTTGCAAGAAACGAATAAAAAAGAAAATAAAGAAGCTACCGGTCCCCGGACCAAAAATACCGTCATAGAAACCAATCGCTAAGCTACCAATCGCAGCCAGCACTAGTAATTTTGGCGTGACCTGTTGATCAACATGGACTTGCCCGAATTGCTTTTTCATAAAAGTATAAATCGCAATTACGATCAGCATAACCAAGACAATCGGTCTTAGGATATGGGTCGGTACTAATGACACACAAGCCGCTCCAATAAAGGAGCTGATAAAGGCGAATAATGCAATCACACCGAGTAACGACCATTGCAATTTGACACGGCGTACAAATGAAAAAGCCGCAGAACCCGTTCCGCAAATAGAGGCCAGTTTATTGGTTCCAAATAAGGTGGCAGGTGCAGTTTGTGGTAAAGCTCCCATCAAGGCAGGAATCTGAATCAAACCGCCACCACCGACGGCAGCATCAATGGTTCCTGCACAAAAAGCAAAGAACGCTAAGGTTAGAATCAGTTCCCATTCCATTGACGATACTCTTATAAATTTAACAAGCGTTTTGGTACTAGACGTTTTTTATCGGTGATTTCAGCCAAGCCTAAGCAGCGCTCTCCATCGAACACCAACACTTCAGCTGCGGCTTCATGATCGATATTACTTTCCTGACCATTGCCAAAATACTTTTCACGGCCTTCGGGCAATTGCACCCGAGGAAAATGCTCAACAGGTGAATAAACTGACAGTAATAATGCATCCCGCTCTTCCAAAGAAAGGCTTTCGAGATATTCAATGGTGTAACTTGGATTAATCTCAAAGTGCCCTGTTTGAGTACGATGCAATTTAGTTAAATACCCACCACAGCCCAAAGCCTCACCAATATCTTCACCTAATACGCGGATATAAGTGCCTTTTGAGCAAGTCACGTCCAATGTTAGGCTATCTTCAGTAAAGCCAAGCAAGCTTAAGTTATAAATGGTGACTGGCCGTGCTTCACGCTCAATTTCGATCCCTTTACGTGCCAACTCATAGAGTGGACGACCATCACGTTTCAAGGCCGAATACATCGGTGGTACTTGCTGAATATCACCACGAAACTGTGCCAGAACTTGCTCAATATCTGCATCTGTTAAAGTGGGTACTTCTCTCTGCTGGAGAACTTCACCTTCAACATCACCCGTCGCTGTGGTTTGTCCCAATTTCACCGTAGTTTGATAACGTTTGGTTGAGTCCAGTAAGTAATGTGAAAACTTGGTCGCTTCGCCTAAACAGATCGGCAATAAACCTGTCGCCAAAGGATCTAGCGCACCTGTGTGTCCTGCTTTTTGCGCATTGAACAGACGACGCACCTTTTGTAATGCAGAATTAGAACTCAAACCTAAAGGTTTATTTAATAGGAAAACACCGCTCAAATGGCGATAAGAACTTTTTTTCATAAAAGAAAAGTCAAAGCATAAAGGCCTATTTTAGCAAAACTCGGCCTAGGATTTAAAAAAGGATTGGCTTTTAGCCCCAAACAGACATAAAAAAATGCGCCAAAGGCGCATTTTTTTGCTTTACAACAAAGTTAAAATTAACCTTGTTTACGAGCTGGTAACTTTTCACGAATACGTGCAGCTTTACCAGACAACTCGCGTAGGTAGTAAAGTTTAGCACGGCGAACGTCACCACGACGTTTCACTTCGATTTTAGCAACGATTGGAGAGTGAGTTTGGAAAACACGCTCAACACCAACACCGCTAGAAATTTTACGAACTGTGAAAGCAGAGTTTAAACCACGGTTTTTCTTCGCGATTACAACACCTTCAAATGCTTGAAGACGCTCACGGTCACCCTCTTTTACTTTAACTTGAACGATAACTGTATCGCCCGGTGCAAAAGCAGGGATGTCTGATTTTAACTGTGCATTTTCAACAGCTTGAACTAAAGGATGTTTACCACTCATTGTGGAATCTCCAATATGTGCGGGAGAGAAGAGGTCTCTGACACCGCTGGGAATAGAGGCTAAAACGCATATCTCCCGTTTAACTTTCCCCTTAAGACAAACGTCTTAAAGAGCCTATTTTTAACTTAAACTAGGTTTAAGCAGAACTCGAAGCAACGCTTCTCGTTGGGTACAAAGACAAACTGATACCAGTTTAACCTTTTGAATTTTTTAACCATTTAATTTGCTGGTTGCTCAACTCAACTTTTTCTACCAATTCTGGTCGACGATCTAAAGTCCGTTGATAACGCTGCAAAAAACGCCATTTCTCAATATTGGCATGATGCCCTGATTTAAGTACCTCAGGTACATCCAGCCCTTCGAAACAGTCAGGCTTGGTATATTGTGGACAATCCAATAAACCATCCACAAAAGAATCTTGTATCGCAGATTGCTCGTCAGACATGACATTTGGCAATCGACGAATAATACTGTCGAGCAACACCATCGCTGGCAGTTCACCACCCGATAAAACGTAATCCCCAATTGACCATTCTTGATCAACGTAATGCTGGATTAAACGCTCATCGACCCCTTCATAACGCCCACACAATACAATCAAACCATCATAATCAACGAATTGTTGTACTGCCTGTTCATTTAAGGTTTTGCCTTGCGGTGACATATACACCACTGGCGCATGAACACAGCCTGCTTGCATTGCAAGTTGTTTAGCATGGGTAATTGCTTGCGCTAAAGGCTCAGCCATCATCACCATACCTGGACCACCACCGAACGGACGTTCATCCACTCGTTTATAGTTGCCCTCAGCAAAATCTCGTGGGTTAATGCAAGTGACTTGCACGATGTCACGCTTTGCTGCACGCCCGCTAATCCCGTGCGCTGTAATCGCTTCAAACATTTCAGGAAACAATGTGATGACTGCAAAAAACACCGCAGACTCCTCTATTTTCCTGCTGCGCTACCTCTCCCGAAAGGATTAGTAGTCTACGCCCCAATTGACGTAAATACGACCAGCTTCAAGATCAACGCGTTGTACCACATCTTTATGCCAAGGAATCATTCGCTCTTCAGCATCAATACTGTCAGGGGTTGCTTTAACAACCATGACATCATTGGCACCTGTTTCAAACAGTTCGTAGATTTGACCGAGATTAACTTCCTGTTCATCTTCTCCAAGACCTAACACAGTTAAGCCCTTAAGATCAGACCAGTAGTACTCGTCTACATCTGCTTTTGGAAGCTGAGATTTGGCAATCCATATATTCGCGCCAACCAGATTTTCTGCACCAGTACGATCATTCACGTCCTTTAATGCAACAACCAAGCCTTTGCCATGTGGTTTCCAACGTTTTACATCAATAGTTTGCCAACCTGCCTTGGTCTCAATGTACCAAGGAAGGTAGTCAAACATATTGCTCATAGGTTCTGTATTAGAGTAAACCCAGAGCCACCCATTCAATCCATAAGCTGAACGTAACTGTCCAATCTGAATACGATCTTCTGGCACATTCTGTGTCGATGTCATGGGCTACCTACTACAATTATGCAGTAGTTGCAGCTTTTTTAGCTTGAGCAGCTAAAGAAGCAACGCGATCTGAAGGTTGAGCACCTTGAGCAACCCAGTGAGCAAAACGGTCAGCATCTAAACGAACTTTTTCAGCTTTACCTTGTGCAGTTGGGTTAAAGAAACCAATACGCTCGATGAAACGACCATCACGTGCATTGCGGCTATCAGTTACAATGATTTGATAGAATGGACGTTTTTTTGCACCACCGCGCGCTAAACGAATAACAACCATGAGAACAACCTTATAATTTTTACGGATTATCCCTGCGCCGACCATCGGCAACACTTCAAACCCCTTTCATAGAGGGCAATATTCTACGTTATATTTGCCTCGAAAGAAAGATTAAATTTTGGGTTATCCACAGTCTTGAATTTAATTTAGAAAAACTGCTGAGTTACCAGTCTTCTGCACTATTTCCACAGCCTGATGTCGTGATATTTGCAGCCGTTTTTGTCTTACACTTAAGGCCTGCGCTTGTTAATAACAAGGAAAAATTCCTCGGACTTTGACTCACGGCTTTTAATGACCATGCCTGAGTATTGACCGTTAATGTTAACGTGAACTTTTGGTTACCACTGCTTGCATTTACAGGTAAAAGCAACATTGTTTTTGTCGCATTATCCACATCTGCGTATGGCCCTTGATTAAGTACAGGATCTCTCAAGATAAAGCCATCATAACTAAAATTACGTGAGCGATGTTTTTCCAAAAGGGCTGCAACTTTAAGCATTTCTTGTTGTGCCGTAGATAAGTCTGCACGGCGGATATAGGTGTCATAGCTTGGAATCGCAATCGCAGCAATAATTGCCACGATTGCAACTGTAATCATCAGTTCAATTAGAGTAAAACCTGTGTAACGTTTCCTCGGTACACAAGAACGATTACTAGACCGGAAGCGATAAGAAACACGTGGTCTTACCACTTCCGAAGCCACACATTGACATAACTGCATTTTATTCATTACGTTCATACCAAGTCAGTGGCACCAATTGGCGACGCATCGTATTCATAGGAAGTTTACTATTCCCAATTTTATCTTTTGCATTTGGATTAAGGAGTTGACGAGTCAGACCATTTTTATCACTTAGTCCAATTCCAGAACCGACCATCGAATCCACAATACCATGCCCAGCACCAAAGCTCATGGTCACGTCTTTAACATCTTGTTCACATACCCCAAACGGTAAACAGAAGCGTTGAACGGTCGTTGCACCATTGGCCTGAATTTTACAACCATTCCCCACTGTGGTATTGGGATTATAGACACTGGCATAAAGGCTCTTATTCATCACCACCATTTCGCTCAATACTTTACTACCTGTTTGATTGGTGAGACTCACTTCATTACCTTGTGCATCCAGCTCTTTTCCAACAATGCTATTGGCCTGTACATACCAACCATTAGGCAGCGTCGCTTTGACTTGCACCAGATTTTTTCCTTTCAAATCACTTGCTGTCAGCATCGATTTAAGGTCCGTTGGCAAGAGTTTAGGCGTGCTATTCCCCGAAGCGGTGAAATTTCTACGTACTACATCCTGATCAAAGAGATTGTAAATCGTACTGCTTGAAGCCTTGTCACTATATGGAAGGCTACGATTTCCTGACGCAATGCTGACCACTGCAAGCGGTTGTTCATAGCCGTATACACTAAAGTTTGGTGCTTCATAGAAACGACTATTGCTATCCTTGAACAACACGCTATAACCACCACAACTACCAACTTTTGCACCAAAGTCTTTAGTTAGATCAATCCGCCAAACCTGCCCACCAAGATCACCAAAATATAGGTGATCTGTAATACCATCCCCATCACGATCAACGGCATTGATACGACTCACAACGCTGTATAGATCTTTCATTTTCAATCCATAGCTCACATCATCTGGATTACATGAGGTTGTTTGACTATCTCCACCTGCATACCAAATCAAATCACCATTATCAGCATCAAACATATAGATCATACGACCTTTGGTCGCAGCTGTAATTGTAGGTACCACTTTTTCATATTCCATGTCATAGCCACCACCTACCAACATCACACGTTTTGCAGCACCTTTATACATAATGGTGGTGATCGTCGGTTTAGACCAACTTTGTCCCATGGATGCCAAGGCAGTATTGATAGTGGTTTTATAGCTTCCGTTCGTTTGTAGACTGATAATACGGTTATTGTCTGGATCAATGTGAAATTTGAGTTTTGGTTGGTTGATATCACTCAAATCCAAAGCATAGTAGCTACGTCCACCCATGCGTAAACCGCCATAGGCCATTTGCTTCCCTTTCGCGAGGACTTTACCGTCTTTTTTAATTTCACCGACCGTTGCGACCACTTCACTACTGGTACTACCACTACTCATAGCTTTCATACCATATGCATATTCACTATAGGTTGTCCAAGCACCATCGATACCATAGGCCATATTTGCTTTCACACCAGACGGCTTATCCAAGAACGCTTGGCTCTGTTGCGAATTTTCTAGCATCTCATTCGGCACAAAAGCAAAAGTTTCCTCGCCAGTTTTAGCATCGACCACATGTAATAAACCTTGTGTTGTACCAAACAACATATAATCTTTGCGCTCTTTAATACTATTATCCGTATTAAAAGTCGCTTCCTGAGTCAATTTAATCGGAGTCGAGTGCAGATTCATTCCCACCTGCCAGTTGGTACGATTTGCTTCAGTCAAATCAGCTGTTGTTGCGGCATTACCCACGTTGTAGCCTAATAAATTCATTAGCAAATAGCCTTTAGCATCTGTCTGAGAAGTCGTTCCAGAACCACATTTCACATCTAGATATTTATTATCAATCGTTTTTAGAGCCCCCACTTCTGTAAATTGATACGTTGTCGTATTTGCAATTTGTTGACAATCACGGTTTATTAGTATTTTACGTTCGGTAATAATCGGTCTGGTCGGATCTGAATTATCAGTCTTGTTTTTTAAATTTTTAAGTTTAGCCAGTACCCCACCTTTATTCCAATCTTGCACATCATAAGTTGTTGAAGCAGCATCCCATGCATCTTTGAGTTTATTCACCGAATTATCGTTTTCTACATAATATTTTTTAAAGTTACCAATCCAACTAGCTTTCTCAGTCGGTTCAAACATGCTTTTATAGACTTCATTCGTCATACGATAAGGTGTCAGTGGATCCTCTGGAAGCGTTTGCAAACCAATTGGGTCACCATCTGTCACACCTAAGTCATCATGAAAATCCTTGATACTTTGTGCAATATTTTGGCTATTCGCAGCGTTATACCAACCACCGCCACCAATGACTCCCCAGCGTGCCATATTTTTAATATCTTCTGGATTTCTTGGTAATAAACGGTCTAGCAGACTAGTAATCCCTGTGGTTAAGCCACTACCGATCAAACTATTTGGCAACAACCCATCGAGAAGTGCACCAGTTGTCCCTAATAGATCCCTGACTGCTTTTGGCACAATACCTGTCAACAATTGATCCTGTGCAACATTAGTACTTGAGATTTGATTCAAGCCTTTGGTATCAGAACTATTTTCTTGTCCAGCAATATACTCTGGAAGTTGTAAAAACGAACGATCCAACCCGATTACTGCTGTTTTAATTGGGTTGGCTTTCAATGCTCGAATGTCACGTGCATAAGCACCGATACACTGCCAAGTTGCAAAATCAGTATTATCATTTGCGTTTTTATTATTTCCTAAAGTTGTCGCTTTCAGATCAGTTGAATTACATCGAAAGCCCCAACTGTCATTCAAACGTCCATCTTTATATTGCACACTTAAACTCTGGCTATTATCCAGTGAACGCGCCATCAAACGCTCCATCGCAACTTTGGTCGCATCAGACTGGCTGCCTTGAGGTTGCAATAAAGAGTCTGTTAATGTCGGGGCAATCGTTGGCACACCACCTGCAATCACCATTAAACCATTGGCATCACATTGTGGGGCCGTAGATGGCGCTTGGTAAAAATTGCCATTAGTTTTAATCAGTGGATTAATTGTACTGTTATTTTTTTGGCTATCTTTAAAACCACTATATTTGGCATCAACATCGGCACGATATTCATAAAATATCTCTTGTTTGCCGACTTGTAATATTCCCAACAAATTTAATAGGTTTCCATCGACTTTTTTATAACCATTGGTATTTACTCCCAACAGACCAGCATATTTCCAATCAGCACAGGTCATGCCATCGGCTTTCCAAGCATTACACTCATAATCAGTCCATAGCAGGGATATCCCACCAATCCCTAATAAAGCATTGCGTTTAGCATATTGCCTTGCACCCGTCCCCTTGGTGGTATTACCCAACAAGTAGGCGCCTGTTTCTGCATAGGTACTCGCCATTGGATTATTACCACCAAGGCCGAGCATAGTAAGCACATCATTTAAGGCATTATTGGTATTTTCAAGATTTAATAATTCACTGACCGCATCAAGTGGATTACTTAATATTTTCCCCAGTGTGGCAAACACATCATTGAGTAATCCATTGATTAACTTAGGCACAATCAAAAGTAGACTTTGTAAATTGAATTCACCTTTTGAATCCATATTTGCACTAGCAATATAGTCAATCATATGTTGACGATGCGTCTGGGTTTTCCCGTTATAGAGATAAGTATCACTGAGGAGTTTAGGTTCAAATACAATTGCACCAGCACGATCATTCACGGTTTGGTTATAAGGTGAGACCGATAAGCCGACCATAGTGCTGTCAGGTATTTGATCTATATTAGGCAGACCAGCCTCACCTTTTTTCCCTTTCAAAACATCAGTAAGTGCCATGCGGACACGTGAGTTTTTATCATAACAACGATAAATTCCCACAGTAGATGAATTGGTCACTGATTTAAGCAAACTAATATCAATGAGCGGATCACAAGTTTCGCGGATGTATTGTTCAGCAGATAACCCCGTTTTTACCCCCAATAAACCATTGAGTAAGTTATCTAACAACTTAACCGTTGCATCTGTAGTCACCACCGTACACGACTGCCGAGGAAAGGGATAAGCCGTGCTCGGCTGTTCTGTTTTAATCTCAGCAATGGAGTCTAGTATTCCCTGACCTTGCCCGTTACCAAGCAACCCTTTCAAGATCAACTGATTGACTAAATCAGTCGCTTCTTTGGTTACATCAATCAGATCTGTTTGGCCTGCGACCTTAATCCCCAAATTCAAGCCATTTTTACCTAATACGTCGGTAACACCCTGATCTATACACAATGGATAATCTTTCACTAAATCTAAAAGACCTGCTCCACCCATGCTCCGAGACTGATCAACCATCAACATTAGGCGTTTTTTATTGCCCACTGCTGGTTGGTAAATCTCAATATCACTGGCAGAGGCGACTGATGAAAGAATCAAAAAACTAGATGCGATCGTACACCCCAACAATAATGCTTTGGTTCTCTTTTCTTTTGGATGATCATGTTTAATCTGGCTTTTTATCTTATTATTATTCATGACATTTCTCCCTTATGAACTCGAAGGTTCAAAGTCAGACAAGAAACGATATTCTGCGACTTGTATGTTATATATCGGTTTTTCTGTATTTTGTTTTAAACAAGTGGCAACATCGTTGGCGCCGTTGTTGTCGATACTTTTGGTTAAACAACCTTTTTTAATATCGTTATCTGCTGTAAATAAAGCATCAGAGGTAAGTAAGCCCTGCATCACAGATACAACATAGACGCGTAAGCGAATATTATTTTCAGTTTTTGCACCCAACACTTCTGTGCCACGAGACAAATCTGCAAAAGGGGCTGTAGATCCAATTTCTCTTTTAATATAAACCTGTGTAACCACCTGTTTACGGCCACTTGACTGAGATGCTGTATCATTAGTTGCATTATTTGGATCAATCTTACAGGCACCACCATTAGTAGCTATTGGCTCAAAAGCCGTACTATTTAAGCGATAAGCAGCTTTACTTAATGCAAATGGGTTTGGACCAGAAAAACAAAATACCAACTCAGCATTTTTGTTATTTTCATTTTTAAAGAACCCGACTACACCATTGGCTGAAGCCAAATTCTGCTGCGTATTGGGATCTTGAAAATACATCAGTGCGGCATCCGCATTTTGTGCCAGTAGTGCCTGTATTTGATGATTACTCACCAACTTGAGCGAACTGATACTTTGACGAATCGCCAGCGTCCCGACAATCGTGATCATCAATACGATCATCAGTACAACAATCAATGTTGAGCCTCGTTGAACATATCTCATGTGCCAGCCCCCCCGTTTGTGCAGCTCGTGCTTTTACTACTGTCACAGCCTTCCGAAACCCATCCCATCGCATTTCTTAAAGCAATGGTTTGATCAACTACCTGCCGTAAATAGTTATCCTGAGAAGCAGGTGTGAGATTGACTTTTGTTCCGAGAATCTGAAATGGTTCTTTATTTCTTTGTTTAATAACCGACTGATTGCCCGTTTTATCATCAGAGCGAACTAAAACTCCAATTTGAATCGCATGAACATAAGGGCGAACTGTCTGTGTAACACCATCAACATTCTTTTTGGCTGCGGTTAATGCCATATAGTTTTTAACATCAGTATAGGCCAATACACTATTCGCACTGTTGAGATCACCATCCATATAGCCCAAACGAATTTGGAAAAGATCCACATTCGGCAAAATGACCTGACTGGTCCCCCAAGATAGTTTCAAACGGTCTGTTGTTGTTTTTGCATCTAGAGATGTTTGTGTATATTGAGCGGCTTGGCAGCGCAATGATTGACGCAAATCAGTTGAAGTTGAACCAACATAGTAACGCTGTACCACAAAGGTTCCGCTTGCAACATCTTGGCCAGAACAATCAATTCCTCCCTGAGGAGCTTGATAGCGAATAAGCAATTGGTCATTGGTCAGTCCAGTGACATTGGCATTCCCAAAACTGGCAATCTGATTATTCGAAAAACAATCAGTGCAATTGAGGTCAATCTTTTCACCCACATTAGTTGAGCTGAGTAAAATTCCGGCATAAGTTGTTTGATCATTAATTGCAGGGGTTGGTGAGCTTAGATTGGATTTACGAATATCATCTACAATAAAATTCAGTCCTAGACTGGCATTATCTTGGATATGCGCCATTGCTTTTTGTAGTTTATAACTGGTGATTCCTGTAATAAAAAGTTGAATAGCTGCCGCCACAATAAGCAAACCTAATGTCAGCGAAATCATCAGTTCTATCAGGGTAAATCCAGCCTGAGTCTTACTATATTTTAGATTAAAGAGGCTCGTTTCCATTTCAATATGCCTCCAAGAACAAGCAATGTGATCCAGAAACATAAGCACCGTCTTTGATACATGCTGCGATGCCTTGGTCACTTGCTAGATTGGTTTCATCCCAAGCGACATAAATACATTGTCGATTATTTCCAGTCGGACACTGATCAATCGCAAGGTTCATCCCATTATTTTTTGCTTCCAATGCCGCATTCTGTAAATCTTGTAGGGCAATTTTTTCAGGTTTGTCAGCTACCATTGAGACATCCGTTTTAGGAACCTCGACCGCTTTCACCTTATATTTTCCAGCGCGAGTTGCTTGAGGATTCGCTCGCATACGTTCTGCTAAATCCCGCGCGATAGTTGTCGCCAGAACCTGTTTACTCGCCTCAAAACTGGAATCAATAGCCCGTAACTGTAAAGCAGCAAAACCGAGTACGCTGATTGCCAATAAAACCAGAGCAACCAATACTTCTACGAGTCCAACACCTTGTTGTTTTTGAATATTCATGTGCAAGCTCCCTCTTTGATTGTGGTATCTCCAATCACCCCAACCTGAATACAATAAGAAAGATTTTGTCTCTGTAATATAAAGTCCTTTTGTGCTGCAAGACTGCCATTACGTCTAAAGCTAAGATTGGTCGAGGAGCTATTAGCACTGGTCACACCACGATCTAAACGTACAATAAAAATTCGTTGTGTTTCTGCTTTTGGAATGGCAATGGCTGTAGAGCAATCGTCATCCGATAAAGAAGCTAAGCAGACTCCCGTACTTTGTCGTAACAAAACAGCTTGACTGCGCGCTTCTGAAATTTTCATCACCAGTTCACGAGCAGAAGATTCTAGCTTTTGGCGGCTATACATGGTTGCAAATGAAGGTGCTGCAAGCAAAGCAATGATCGCAAAAATAGCAATCGTGATAATCAACTCTACCAACGTAAATCCTGAGCGAAGATGAACAAAGCTAGGCTTTGTCTGAGCGCAAGACGAAGAGCTATGCCCGAAGTTGAACGGATGATTTTGAGCCGTACTCGCCACTACCGCAAGACGAGAAGCTATGCTTCGAGTAGAAGAATCGGTAAAGCTATGCTCTTTCTGAGCGCAAGACTGTAAGTCATCATGTGCTTGTTGCATACAGTCCTCCATATGCACAAATCTTTTTGTTTTAACGAGCATTTCAATTATTTTTAATAAACTTTGACTCTACACATTATTTTCGCTGCACCTTTAAAGGTGTTTCTTTGTTAAGTAAGTAAAATCAAATCGTTATATTAATGAAATGAACGCTATTTTCGTGATTGTTTTCATGTTTAATACCAATTTCCGTCTAAAATACACCAAAATCCACCTTTAAGAGATAAAAGGTAGGTAAGGGCAGATAAATGATAAATAGCTCACATTTATTAATTATTGTTGTTAAAAATATTAAACAGATCACAAAATGGATCTACATAAAAAAAGCAAACATTGTAATGTTTGCTTTTTTAAAATATTCATCATAAATGTGTTAATGAAATTAACGGCCATCCCAGTTTGTCGTTGCTGATGGAGTACATGCAGAGCCATTATTCTTATCAGAACCTTTCACCCAACATTTTTCACCGTGATGGTTGAGCACAAGATGACCATCACCTACTTGTGAAGTACCTGTTTTAGGTGTAGCAGTTAATGCCCAAGTAGATGCTGTTGTTGTCAGCGTCAAATCATATAATGGTGTTCCAGACCTAGGTGTCACTGAACTACCATATACGCCAAATGCTCCTGTCAATGCTGCATCAGTATAGGTCCCTCGAGTAACTTTAAACTGACTGAGCGTATGTGCAATCATCATCATTTCAGACTGTGCATCTGTCCGCTTTGTTCTTTTTACATATTCCTGATAGGAAGGATAAGCAATTGCAGCAAGTATCGCCACAATCGCCACTACAATCATCAATTCAATCAGTGTGAATCCGTTTTTATAATTCACTACCAGTCCTCACTTCCTGCACCACACTCCACCTTGGCAGGTGGGATGCTTGCACCAGGGTTAATATTAATATTGGTTGGCGTAATTGTTTTACATCTCATACCAGCACTCGTAAGGACAAAAGAAAAATTTTTTATATCACTACTTATTGCAGTAATTACCCAGCTCTGCCCTTCTGCACTAGATGCTGTTAATAAGGGATTAGCATTACCTCCATCCAAAATAGTAACTGTATAGATCGGATTAGCACTCTCTAAAGGTAGAGAGAGTTTTTGAGTTACAGAATCAAAACTATCAACTCTTGGGGATGGTGGTGTTGCATATAAATATCTTGCATTAAAACCTTTATAAGTAAAATTTTTAGACTTATGTCTTTCCAATTGCTCAGCAAGTTTTTGAATTTCTTGCTGTGCCTGTGCTGCTATTGCTCGACGTGTAAAATGCTGATAACTAGGAATTGCAATTGCTGCAAAAATTGCAACAATTACAACTACAATCATCAATTCAATAAAGGTAAATCCTGAGCGATGCGGTATATTTATCATCTTAATTCGCCTTGGCATAACGTTCATACCAACGATTTGGAATAAAACGCATTGAACCACCAGCGGTAATATACTTCTGTCCTGCCTTGCATGCAGTTCCAACACACCCTACACCAATATCTGCTGGGTCTTGAACAACAATAGATTTCGTTTCTCCCCCGCTAACTGAGCCAACATTTAAAGAATTAATACCAGCGCCTAAGTTATACATATAATTTGCATCTTCAGAGCAAACCCCTGTCGGCAAGCATATACGTTGAGTAAAGCTATGTCCTTTTACTCCAGCCCCACAACTTGATGAGGTACCATTATTCGATGCATCATACATTGTGACATATAAGTTACCTTCCATTGCTATGAGGGGTGCTAATCCCTTAATGATACTTGGTCCAGCATCTACCCGGTTCACTCCTGTTGAACTGAATTTTTTCTCGAAAAGATAATACCAGCCCCCCCAACCTGATTCTGAATTTGCATCCGCACCTTTCACCAGAGTAGTAGCTGTATCATTACGAACTACATCATTATTACTTATATATTTTAACTGGCTTGTCGAAGCTGTTCCCATATCTGTTGCAGCCAATGTTCTCGCTGCAACATGTGAAGCTGGGTAAAAAGTCCCATCTGGATGAATTTCATAATCATAGATTGCATATACACCATCAAATTGCAAACCTAATGGATCTGTTTTACCTGTTGCTGTTGGAGAGTCACTCGTCGCTAGTAATGGAGAACTTTTATTTCCTGATATAAAGCTAACAACGACTACATTTGCTCCTTCTTTTTTACCAGCACTATGATGAGCAGTAAATACTGGCGGCAAATAGAACCTAGGACTCGTTCCATCTGTCTGGTGTAAGTTTAAAATTTTTGTACCTTGAGTATTAAATTTTTCTTTACTACGAGCAAAGTCTACACGGAATGCTTGTCCAGCTAAGTCACCAAAATAAATGTGATCAACCATACCATCATTATTACGGTCTACTGTTTTAATCTCACTGGCGATACTGTATGTTAAATCATTATTAACTAAATGGGGAATGGCTTCAGTCGTGGATGTCCCTGCTCCAGAAGTAGGTGTTTCAGTATCAGGTTCCGCATTTGCATCGGCATACCATAACAGATCACCATTATCAGCATCAAACATATACACACCAGCACCACGCTTGTTACCTTGCTTATAGTTATATATTTCATAACCAGTATAACCGGTACGAATACCATTAGCCCAAGTACCATCTCCCTGCGGTCCACCAGCATCGTATCCCCCACCAACAAACATCACCAGTTTCCGCTTACCCTTCCAGTTAACATAATCGATTTTTGGTTTAGACCAGCTTTGCCCCATGTTTTCTATTGCTGAAAAAGATTTACCTTCAGGATGTGCTGCAGAATAAACTTTTCCTGTGCTTGGGTCGATATGGAATTTTAGTTTAGGGGTATCAATATCTGTTAGATCTAATGAATAATAGCTCCGACCACCCATGCGCATACCACCATATACCCATTGTTTACCACTTAAGTTCTCTTTTTCTTCTTTAGTGGAGCCAATCACATTACGCACAGTTCCTTTAACTGTTAAAGTACCATCTGATTTAGTGACATAAACCGTATGTGCTGTCCATTCACCATCCATTCCATAGTACAGAGCATTCTTTCCACCAGCTAAGCTTCCAGCATTCTCCTTAAATGTTTCAGACTGCTTCTCAATCATTTCTTTTGGAACAAAGCTAAATTTTTCAACCCCACTAGAAGCATCCACGACACTTAATAAACCTTGAGTCGTACCGAACATGACATAGTCTTTACGCCCTACTGTACTAATCTGCACTTTATTTGTCGTTGCATTCGTCTCCGCAACCGCCTTACCCTCTTGAGTTAAAAGGATAGGAAGTGAGTGATAGACACTCCCCATTTGGCGTAAATTTGCAGGTGCTGTAGTTAAGTCCAAACTATTTGTTGCAGTTTCAGCACTAATATTATATCCCAACAGTGCCATTAACCCTCTTACACGAGAAGCAACATCCGTTTTCGTTGTATTATTAGTGGTGTAATTATAATCAATACGATTTAAAGAAAAATTCCGACTGACTCTATTAGCTTCATCTTTTGTTCCATCAAATGTGTAATCCGTTAGGAGTTTACGTCCTGCTGTCGTGCTAGACTCTCCGTCATCATTCGTTGTAGTTACTGTACCTAACAGTAATTGGCTTAGTGCACCACCTTTCTTATAAATTGGAGTATTTTCTGGATAGGTTATACCTGATTTCGCCCAGATATCAGCCAAATCTTGCAACTGACTCCTCAAAACAACCGTATTAGTAGTACCACCACTTGCACTGGAATAAACCCCATTATTTACAACATAGTATTTTTTTAAATTACCAAACCAAAGTTGTTGTTGATCAGCAGGGTTTACTTTAGGTTCAAATTGCGGGAAATAGGCATAAGATTGAATGATACTAGGATTTAAAGCATCCATAGGAATTGTTGATGAACCTGTACTCATACTTGGTACATCTTTATTTAATTTATTAATAAAGTCATTAATACTTTTAGAAACGTCTTCTGGACTTGAACCTGCGATCCAACCACCATCCCCAACAACACCCCAGTCTTTCGCATCCTTAATGTCATCAGACTCTGTAGCTCCTCCACCAAAGCTACTGCCAAAGCCAACCACTGCTGTCTGAATTTTCAGCGCTGTTGGATTCTGATTTGGATCAAGTAATGCTTGAGCAAATTTACCAACACAAGCCCAGCCATTTGCCGGAGCATCATATCCAGTTCTTTTGCCTAAAGGACTTGCTGAGCAACTAAATAAACTTGATTTTGAACCTAGAGCAGTACTCATCAAACTATATGCTGTGCCACTCTTCCCATCTGAACCAGTAACAACTCCTCCAGGCTGAGGTTGTCCATCCGTTAAGAAATATATACCTTGTCCACTACACTCTTTTTTAGCTGAATTATTTTTCTGAGATGTAATAGAAGCTGGACTTTCATACAATCCATCTTTCTGTGTATTTGATGACGATAGAGCAAAACCAGAATAATTATAGGGACTAGGGCCAGTATAGTAATACCCAGTATAAGAATTTCCGTCACTAGTAACAAAGGTAGATTTATTAGTGGCTTTTGTATACCCTGGTGGCGGTGTAAAAGCACTACCAGCATTATTCCAATAACTCCAACTTGTACAGTTAGTTTCACTCCAGACCGTACAATTTGCATAATATCTTGTACTATTACCCACTCTATTATCATCCATACCAAAATAGACTTGTAGATTATTTGGCATAGTCGTGACAGTTGTTGTCCCCATTAAATAAGCGGCAGCTTCTGCATATGCGTAGGGTGTAGGCGTACCGCCACTAGCATCTAGATTTTTTAAACTGTTTAGTAATAATTCACGCTGTAATACATTTTGTGTTTCCCATTCTGTATACGTTTCTATACGCGGCACTTGTTCAGTACCTATTTGAACTTGTATAGGTCTTGTTCCCATAACAGCTGGAACAGCTGGGATCACATCATAGAACTCCCGACAATTATAATATCCACTAATTGAACATGAGGTAGATAATTTACTACTATCAAAGTTGGGGTTCTTAGGTACGGTTGATGTAAGATTTGACCAAGACGTACACACTTTCGTTGTAGTATTCCACGAGCATGTACTATAACGATAATTTGTACCAGTAGAAGTTAGTGTTACTCGACGCCAATAAAGGCGGTTATATGCAGGTACTGCTGGAGTGATAACATATTCTTCCTGTCGAGTCTCATAAATTGGCACAGTGTCATAAACGGTTCTTGTTTTTGTTACCAGCACCTGTTTTGTTACTCCAGATTCAGCATTTAATGCTCTTGCTGGCACGCGAATATAACCATTATTTGAGGCAAAACTAGAAAGGCCAATAATGATTTTATCATCAATTCGTGGAACTGTTGACGTCCCTTCCAATACTTGACGTAAACCATCTTTTAAACGAGTTAAGCGGTCATAACATCTATACGAATTATCAGACTGTTTTTCACAACCTGCTACCCATTTTCGATTTGCATCTGTTGCTGAAGGGGACCAATACCCCGTAACTTTTTGACTTGTAGTGTTGGCAGGTACAGCACAATAATAACGAGAATAATATGAAGTTGAGGATGAATCTTCTTTAACATTAGTCCGTGAACCAACACAAACATTATAATCTTCCTGAATACTCATCGACGTATTTGAATAGCCGAGCCCGTATCCCATACTCCCTGATAAATCCAACATCATCATAAGTGTTGTTGCCCCAACACTATCCTCTGGAACTTTATAAATTTCCAAGTCAGCTGCGTAAGTTGGTATACTTGTACATATCAACGATGTAATTACAGCAGTCGCCATACCTACTTTTGTCTGATTCAGCCAATTGTTCTGTTGCACCTCTAAACGTGCATCATTTTGGTAAACTTTTTTAGTTTCTAGTTTTTTCATGATTTATTTTCCTTTTTTAGGATGCACGTACAGTCTTGATGGTGTATTCCATTTCTTGCGTACTATATGGAACATTTTTCTTCGACAAACAATCAGTAACCGTATCATTTGAAGCACCATCATCAACAAAACTTGTATAATCTGTTAAGCAAGTATTGATATCCGAGCGAGAACTATCACTCAAATTTGGTAAAAGCGAAGTAGCAGTAATGGTGACCTTTTGAATACCTGTACTTTTTGAACTTTCTTTATCATCGCCTTCCATCATATGTTCCCAATCGCGATCATTCGCAGCTGCCCGCACCGTTACTTGTGTCATTACAGCATTACGGCTACTCAAAAAATCTGTTATGCGACTCATTTGACAGAAACCATTTTTCCCCATTTCTGTATTTTTAATCGTCGCTCCATCCCAATAAACAACGCTTGCCAAACGACTGCCTTCAAAGTTATCCGTGGTCCCTCCACGAATACAAAACACAAGCTCTTTTCCTTTATTTTCAGGTCTTAAGGTATAATTCAACATACCATCACCAATACGCATTTGAGCAAAGGAAAGCTCATTATCTGTTTTATTTTCCAAAGTAAAAAAAACAGAGTCACTCGTTTGTTTGAGTAAAGCCTGAGCTTGGGCATTCGTTGCAATTTTTAAAGAATTAATACTCCCTCGTATCGCCCACGTCCCAGCTAAAGTAACAAGAACGAGCATAATTAATACGACAATAAGGACCGAGCCAGACTGTGATTTTTTTCTTTTTTGCATTCTCATACTAGCTTCCTTACTGAATACCAAAGCCATTACGTATCGCGATGGTTTGTGTAACTACACTACGCAAATAAAGTTTGTTTTTATCATCTGTCTTTAACTTTTCATCAACATTAAGAACTTTATATTTTTGATCAGCATCAAAAAATTGATTATTTCCGCCAGTATCTGTTGAACGTACAAGCAAACCTATTTGTAGTGAAACAATTTGAGGCTTTTCACCTGTTAAAGCTCGATAATTTTCAATATTCATATAACTAAAACAATCTAATCGAGTATCAGGAGCAATATTAGCTATACTACTGGCAGCTGTTTCTGTAACCGCATCACAGCTCGAATTTGCTCCATCAAATGCAACACCTAATCTCACACTAAAGTGATCAGCCCGAGGAATAATAATTTCACCATTTCCAGCCAAATTTAATGTCGTATTCGTTTTTGCACTTGCCGCAGTATAGCGAGCTGCCTTACAGGCCAAGGCAAGAGGTTGATTTGGATCACTCCGATTGTTATCAGCTCTTAAAAAATAGCGCTCCACCACATAGTCACCCGAAGCTAAGCCCCGACCTTCACAATCATATTGATTTGCCGTACTAACATGATATTGAATAACTAACTGATCACTTTGCTGGTCTTTCAAATTTGAAGGACCAACTGAACCCCGAGTTAACAAGCCTGAATTTATGGTAAAAGTAGGTAAATTTGCAGATATATTATTTGCAGCAAGTACAACACCACCATATAAAACCCTGTCATTAACATAAGGTTGGGATGAGTTGTAATTTGCTAAGCGAATGTCATTAATCATTGTACCCAAACCAAATAATGTCGAATTTTGCAAATTCATCATTGCCTGTTGAGTCGTAATACTGCGTTGGCTTGTCAAAAATAGCTGAATTGCTACTGCACTCACTAATAACCCCAAAGCAAGTGCAACCATCAATTCAACCAAAGTAAACCCAGAATAACGCTGAGCAAAGTGCGCTTTTACTTGCAAAGTATCATCCTCATAAGTAGAGATAAATTTATTCTCTAAATTATATTTAGTTAATCGACACCGCATTCTAGAATGCCTCCATAACTAAACACTTGGTATCGGCTTGATAAACACCTGTTCCAGTATCAACACATTGACTAATATTACTCGCTGTAATAATTGTCTTACCCCAAGCAACATAAATACAGTTCAAAGAGCTTCCTACACAATTTGCAATAATAATTGTCTGTCCTTGGGCATTTATTTTCTTAAGAATTTCAGCCGCATCATGTTGTGCCATCACTGTGGGATTACATTTAGGTACATCTATTTTTTTAGTAGCTGGACTAGCATTCCGAGTTTCTGTACCAATGCAAGTTAACTTACTGTCATCGGCTGCTTTTGTATTTATTGCCGTTTTATACGCAGCTAAAGCAGTTCTATTTACACGTATTCTTTCAGCTAAATCTCGTGCGGTATTCATTGCAATAGACTGCTCTGTAGCCTCTTGTGCTGCATCTAAAGCTCTTAATTGTAAAGCTGAGAACCCGAGTACACCTAAGGCCAAAATTACAAGTGCAACCAAAACCTCAACTAAACCAACACCTTGCTGAGAAAATTTTATCATGTGCAAGTCCCCGAGGTAATACTATCAACAGTACCTACTTTTGAAATTAAAATTATTTTGCTCTGTTTTAGCACTGAATCACACAACGTAAATTTAATTGGCACAATCTCATCTATAGTTGGAGGATTTGTTGGAGGATTTGTTGTTAAATCTGTCGGATTACTAGCGATGTAATTAGGATTAGGAATAGGTCGTGTATTTAAAGAACTCGTTAAACCATTTGCACCAAATTTTAAAATCACATCTCCATGATCCATATAATCACTTGTGAGATTCAAATTCCCTACCTTCACAGACTGATAATATGTCGTTGCTGTATTCAACGGACATTCTTCATTTTGACTGACTATAGGGCACTTTTTGATTGTTATTTCTTTTTGCAATCCAATTGCCTTACCTCTCACCTCACCAAAAAACAAAGCATATTCTTTCGCTTTTGTCTCTAGTTTCTTTCTCGCAATTAAATTACCAAACGAAGGAACAGCCATCATCGCAATCACAGCCAACACCGCAATCGTCACTAGTAACTCAATTAAGGTGAATCCCCGAGTTTTCCCCATTTCCCCAGCACCCTATTATTAAAATTCACTACTCTATATTAAATTTTATTTTTACAGAACCAATACAAAGCAGATAAGCACCAAAAAAAAACGGATGGAGTGCAATCCATCCGTTTCCATTTCACATTTTTCTAATAAAATTAGGCTTGTATCACTTGGATACGCAACTCTTTTGGTAGACTAAAAGTGATATTTTCCTCTCGTCCTTGTAACTCTTTGGGTGGTGTTGCACCCCAATCTTGTAAACGCTGAATCACTTGTTTAATTAGAATTTCTGGTGCCGATGCACCCGCAGTTACACCAATTTTGCTTTCCGATTTAAACCAATCTTTTTCCAGCTGATCTGCATTATCAACCAAGTAAGCAGATTTCCCCATACGCTCTGCCAATTCACGTAAGCGATTCGAGTTTGACGAGTTTGGAGAACCAACAACAAGAACTACATCACACTGCTCTGCCAAATCACGTACCGCATCTTGACGGTTCTGGGTGGCATAGCAAATATCATCTTTACGTGGGCCTTGAATTTTTGGGAATTTGGTCCGCAACGCATCAATTACTTTGGCGGTATCATCGATTGAAAGTGTAGTTTGCGTTACAAAAGCGACCTTATCTGGATGATTTACCATTAAGGCTTCAACATCTTGTTCATCTTCGACTAGATAAATTGCGCCACCTTTGGTTTTATCATACTGACCCATGGTACCTTCAACTTCTGGATGGCCTTCATGACCAATCAGAATGGCTTCGGTCCCTTCACGTGCATATTTCGTCACTTCAATATGAACTTTAGTCACTAATGGACAGGTCGCATCAAATACTTTTAAACCACGACGATCAGCTTCTTGTTGTACCGCTTTAGATACGCCATGTGCACTAAAAATCACAATAGAATCATCAGGAACCTGATCCAACTCATCGACAAAAACAGCACCACGCTGACGTAAATCATCGACCACAAATTTGTTATGCACCACTTCATGGCGTACATAAATAGGCGGGTTAAAACACTCCAGTGCCCGATTGACGATTGCTATAGCACGGTCAACACCAGCACAAAAGCCTCGTGGATTGGCCAACACGATTTCCATAACATCCTCTCTCATCAACTGAATTTTTACACCAAACTATTTCGTTTAATGGCACGCTACACTACAATAGCCAAGATATTTTATCATATTCAGGAAAAATATCATGTCGGGTCTATTGTTTGTCGTTTCTGCAGCCTCAGGAACAGGCAAAACATCTTTGGTTAAAGCCCTACTCGATCGAGTCAGCAACTTACACGTTTCTGTCTCACACACTACACGCGGTCAACGCCCTGGTGAACTCGATGGTGTTCACTATCATTTTACCAATAAAGAAAGCTTTTTAGCACAGGTTAATGAAGGCGGTTTCATTGAATATGCGGAAGTATTCGGAAATTATTACGGTACCTCCCAAGCCAAAGTAAAAGAACAACTACTACAAGGTCATGATGTTTTACTTGAAATTGACTGGCAAGGTGCTGAACAGGTTCGTCGACTTTTCCCTGAATCAAAACAAATATTTATCCTACCTCCAACACAGTATGATTTAAGACAGCGCCTTTCAAATCGTGGTACAGATTCTGTTGAGGTGATTGAGCATCGTTTAAGTTGTGCAGTTGAAGATATGCGTCATTATGCAAGTTTTGACTATGTCATTATTAATGATGATTTCAATAAAGCGGTTCATGATTTAGAAGCGATTATTGCTGCAAATCGTTTAGTCACTTTGCAACAAAGTGCGCGCCATCAACAATTAATCGAAAACTTGCTTACCCTTGATCGCGAATAACTTGAGTCTAGCCTAAAAGCCTTTTATACTACTCAGTCTTTTCAAATGTAATGTTCATCAAACGAGACAACTTATGGCACGTGTAACCGTTGAAGATTGTTTAGACCATGTAGATAACCGCTTCGAGTTAGTACTGGTAGCGAGTAAACGTGCACGTCAATTAGCACGTCAAGGTATGGAACCAACTGTAGAATGGGACAATGACAAACCAACAGTCGTTGCATTGCGTGAAATTGCAATTGGTCATGTCACTAAAGAAATTTTAAAACAACGCGATCAAGACTACCAGACATCAAACCTTGATATGGTACTGTCTACAAATTCATTAAACTTAGAAGGTTTCACTTTCTAAATCGAATTTGTTACGCGTAAAGCCCATTGTGAAGACTTTGGGCTTTTTTCTTTCTTGCAAAATTCAGTACATATTGATAAAAGCAATATCCGTGATTGAAAAAATTTACGAGTTTTTATAATGAACAAATTGACAAGTTTCTCAATTTGCTTTTCATTAGAAGATAGACGTAATGTTTGCGAATATTTAGGTTAAAAGTAAGTTTTCAGTGGATCAAATGAGGTTTACGACATTCATCATGCATTGAATACGTAAATTATCAACGCAATATATCGCTGAAGTATCAGCAGACATAGCATTTCTGAATTTAGGTTATAAAAGGTGTCATATGCCAGGCGAAGAGGTCAGCCAAGCCAAGCAGCAGCTCAGAGCAATTATTGAAGCCTATCTCAAAGATAGTGACGTTCAACGAGTGCTTGCGGCCTGTGATTTTGCTGATTTAGCGCATAGCGGTATTACCCGTAAAAGTGGTGAACCTTATGTACTGCATCCTATTGCAGTGAGTTGTATTTTGGCGCATATGCGTCTCGATGCCGATACACTGATGGCTGCCTTATTACATGATGTGATTGAAGACACTGAATTTACTAAAGATGAAATTGGGCAAAAATACGGTTTAGTGGTCGCAGAACTGGTCGATGGTGTTACTAAACTCAGCCATTCCAGCGATAAGGAATATAACAAAGCCGCATCCTTCCGAAAAATTTTACAAGCGACGCTACAAGACCCTCGTGTCATTATCATTAAATTAGCCGATCGCTATCACAACATGACCACCTTAGGCGCACTGCGTCCAGATAAGCGCGCCCGTATTGCACAAGAAACATTAGATATTTTTGTACCTATGGCTCGGCTTGTTGGTATGAATGAGATGGCAGATAACCTTGAGCATCTGTGTTATCAAAATCTCGATTTAGATATGTTTAATGATGTACAAACTGCATTGCTGGAAACCAAGCCTAAACGTTGCGAATATCAGGCTGTATGGGAACAGAAGCTCTCTGAACTGTTAAAAGCATATGACCTAAAAGGCCGAATCAAGAAGAAAAACAACAATATCGAATTACTACGCCATTTTATTAAAAATGAAATTGACTTAAATGAGCTCAGTCACAGCCATGCCTTTGAAATTATTTTACAAAGCATCGCAGATTGTGACCGCTTAATTGAAGCCCTGAAAGATAATTTCCAAGTCTTACAATATAGCGACCATATTCGCCGCCCGTTACCCGGTGGCAATCAGTCATTAATGATCAAACTTAAAGGTGAAAAAACCACACTTTCATTGACCATTCAAACCGAACTGATGCGTAAAGCCGCCCGTTTTGGTGTGGTGCTTGGTGAAAATGCACCGCAAGCCTGTCGTTCAGCCATTCAAGCGTCTATGCAGAACTTGAATACCTTAATTGATAGTGGCTGTGCGAAGACCACCTTTAGTGATCTGCTCGATTATTTGCACCAAGAAAAAATTTGGGTTTATACCCCTCATGGTCAACTACATGAATTACCACAAGGTGCAACCGTAGTTGATTTTGCTTATTCAGCCAGCCTGTTTTTAGGCAACCACGCTGTTGGCGCCAAAGTTGATGGAGAAATCCGTCCACTATCGACACCATTGCACAGTGGACAAGTGGTTGAAATCATTACTGATGTATTAGCAACACCAAACCCAGACTGGCTCAGCTTTATTAATACCCAAAAAGCACGTCGTGCGCTGCAAAACATGCTTAGAGAGCAAGATATTGATGAGCAACGCTTGGTTGGACAACAAGCTCTAAATCGTGCTTTAAAATTATTCCAGCGTTCAATTGATGATCTATCACCAACCGACTGGATGAATGTACTTGAGTGGCGACATTTAAGTAGTAAAGATACGCTGTTCGAACAGATTGCGGTGGGTGATCTATTACCACAGTTGGTTGCAAATCATTTATTTGCACAGGATTACCACTCACAACATAATGAAGCATCAGATCGTCTGATTTTAGGTACAGAAGGTGTTGATGTAAAATATGCGCATTGCTGCAACCCTGTTCTTGGTGATCCAATCCAAGGACACCTATCTCGACGCGGTTTAATCGTGCATCGCTCACGTTGTCGTAATTTACTGCATGAACAACATCTACATCCAGAAAACATCATGCCGTTGCATTGGCAATCCGAAGAAATTGATGATGTTCGTTTTAGTGCTTACTTATGTATTCATATGGGCATGAATGATGAACAAATCTCTGATTTGATCTATCAATGCCGTAAAGCCAAAACGGGTGTAGAAATGGTTCACTCTCAAGACCAAAAAACCTATGTTAACATCGTGGTCAGTAACCGAAATCAAATTGCACAAATCATTCGAGACTTACGCATGCACTTCGGTTTCCCACGTATTGAACGTCTAAATATGCCCAGTGTGCAACCTGAAGTCTCAAAATTAGCAACGACAAACTAAATGCCAGCGCAGTGGTGAAATCAATATCTAAAGCATTTTATAGACATAAAAGTTCTAACAATATATCTATACAAGAGCGACTACACAGTATTCAAGACTTTCGTGCTTGAATTTTTGTGTTAAAGTCGCATGGTTTAAGATAGAAAAACGACCTAGGAGAGCTAAATGTCACGCCAAGTTATTCATACTGAACACGCCCCTGCTGCTATCGGAACATATTCTCAAGCAATTCTGGTTGGCAATACACTCTACCTTTCAGGACAAATTGGTTTAGACCCATACAGTATGGAACTTGTAGAAGGCATTGAAGCCCAAATCCGTCGTGTATTTGATAACTTAAAAGCAGTATGTACTGCTGCGGGTGGTAGTTTAGCTGACATTGCCAAACTGAACATCTTCCTTACCGATCTGTCTCACTTTCAGTTAGTTAACCAGATCATGGGTGAATACTTTGCTCAACCCTATCCTGCCCGCGCAGCATTGGGTGTTGCCAGCCTACCGAAAGGTGCCTTAGTTGAAATGGATGGGATTGTCATCATTCCATAAGCTGATATTTATCAAAAAGATATAAACTTTAAAAAATACCACCGATGATGTGGTATTTTTTTATTCAAATTCTCAATAAGAATATATGCATTGTTAGAATGAAATTCATTGACAAACGATAATAATTATCAATAATATCAATTATCGCATTTATATTTGTGGCTCACTCCCATGTATGTTTGTTTATGTCGTGGAATTACAGATCAAGATATCAAAGACGCCGTTGCAAATGGCGCTGAAAGCTATCGTGAAATCCGTGATCTACTCGACCTAGGTACATGTTGTGGTCGTTGTGCTCCTGAAGCTCGTGCAATTATTAGTGATGAACTTGCTGAAATTGCGGCACGCATCTCTATAGCTGCTTAGTTTATTTATAAAAAAATCCATAAGATTCAATTCACATTTTACGACTCCACCGCTTCTTGTAGAACCTTAAAAGTTCCTCATCAAAGCGGTTTTTTTATAAAAATCAGAATCATATTAGGATGTTTTTGATTGTGATTTTCATTTGCCGTTCTATAAATTACTCGCCAGATTATTGTTTGTTGATTAATATAATATAAATTGCCTTAGCAACTAGGGCATCATCTGGTGTTTTTGGAGTAAGAGCAATGAAAGGCAATCGCGAAGTTATCAATCAGCTTAATCAGGTGCTGTACCATCATTTAACTGCGATCAACCAATATTTCTTACATTCTCGTATGTTTAATGATTGGGGAATTGAGCAACTCGGTTCAGCCGAATACAAAGAATCTATTCGTCAAATGAAACATGCAGATAAAGTAATTGAACGTATTTTATTTCTCGAAGGTTTACCTAACTTACAGCATTTAGGTAAGTTATATATTGGTCAGCATACTGAAGAAGTTCTGAACTGCGATATTCGTAAAGTTAAAGAAAATATTGAAGCAATCAAGCAAGCGGTTGAACTTGCTGAAGCAGAACAAGATTATGTGACCCGAGACTTAGTCCAAGAGATTCTAGAGAAAGAAGAAGAATATTGGGACTGGCTCGATACCCAGCTTGATCTAGTTGAAAACGTAGGCATTGAAAATTATATTCAAAGCCAAATCTAATCTAGCTAGACCAAATCTAAAAAATAAAAGCCCTCGTTAGGGCTTTTATTTTTACTGAGTTTTATGATTCAGCTCGATAATCTCAGCCAAACTCAGCTTCTGCTTATATAGCTGATTTAGTACAACCAATTGCCGCTCTGCCTCAGTGATCTTTTTATTGTATACCAGCAATTGCGCATACTTTTTTAAGTTATAAGGTGTCGCCTTATTCTTCACCATTTCCCCAAGTTGCGTTAAATCTGCCTCAGACATGATTGTTTTTGGATTTAAGACAATCCAATCCAAACGCTGCTGAAACTGTGTAAGCAGTAAAATTTTTGAGCTTCCTAATATTTCAACTGTGGGTTGCTGCTTTTTAAAAACCAAACTGCTATTTTCCTGAAAAAGCTTATAATCTCGCCACATCAATAGCAAGATCACAATTACAACGAGCCAAATACAGCGAATCACATTTTTATGTAAAACAATTGCTTTTAGATTCGGGGTTTGTGCTTGAATCAGCCCCAAGAGGAAACCCATTGGAAGCAAAAAATAAGCATATCGTTGTGGAAACTCCAACATGGCATGAATCAGGATTGCACAGACCATTAAAATAGCAAGAACTGAGGTCGTATCTTTGGCATTTTTATTCAGCCAGAAGAGCCATAAGCCAATATACCCAATAATGAGAAACCCAAGGGGGATACCATTCCAGACTAAAATATCCAGAAATATATTGTGTGCACTGTTAAACCAAACCTGCACCGTATTAAAATCAATACTTTCAAAAACAGCAATACTGGTTTGATTCCAACCATAGCCAAACCAAGGTCTCTCAGCAATCGCATGTAAAATTTGTGTCCACATTCCGATTCGCTCATGCCCCGATCCTGCACGCTGAGCAATTGAGGCTGTTTGTGTGACACCAGTATCAATACTTGAGGTGAGTAATTGGGTTACCAGCGGGAGTAAGTAACTCGCAATAACAAAGTACAGTCCTACCCAGAGCAGTAATCTCGGAAAATTAAATCGAGGTGAGTTTTTATATTGTTTAAAAATCCAGTAAAAGAACAGAAAAATACAGACTACCCAAGATGTTCTCGACTGAGTCAGTGTAATTGCAAATAGCGTGACTAAACTTGTAGGAATTAACAACCACAAGGTAAGCCTTCTTTTCTCATATAAATATAAGCCTCCCATTAAGCCCATAATTAAGAAGGTTGCCAGATTATTCGGTTGCCCAAAATTAGCATACGGTCTGTTTCCTCTCAGCTTCATGACTGCATCAAAGTAAGCTTCAAGATTCAGCCACTGCAATATCGCCATAATGGCACTGATAAACGATATACTGAGTAATAAATAACTTATACCCAGCATAATCCTTTCGCGGTGCCGAGCCTGTAGGCTTAAGTTATATCCTGCAATAATCATGAACCAGAACATAAATAGATAAGCGAAGCTGAGAAATGCCGTACTGAAATCAGTGATCAAACCCAAAGCCCACTGACACATTGGAATTATGACGATCCCCAACATCAAAATTTGAGGTCTTGGGATTTTTATGCTTTTATTAAAGAATAGACCACCTACAGCCAAGGCTGCGCCAAAGCTCGCCAATTCACTGGAAAAAGTCACCCAAGGATACGTATGAAATGGAGAAAGCCAAGCAAAGCTGAGCAAAAGTCCAACAATTAAAAAACACAAAGCTTGCATATTTATCTTAAAAGAAAATTTGAACCATTATAGCCTGAAGTGATTTTGTGCAGCTCTTATTCCAGTAGAAAAAACTACATTTTGTATTACTTACATTAGTATTATCTATATCAAAGTCTTCCATCATCCTAATATCTTTTACTAAATACAACACACCTTGATATCCTCTAACAATCTAGTCGATTAAATAATTTTTAAGTTTCTTGACCTAAAATCAGGGAAATCAAGTGTTAAAGTAATCCCTTGGATTGGGAAACTAAATTCCCTTACTCTTAATATTTCCAAAGATACTAGTAACAATTAAAAAAGCTTCATTGTGATAATGTATATAGCTTTATTTTTCAAAAACATACTTCAATTTTTCACAAATAAAAAGACATTGATACCGCTAGAAAGCATTCTTTCTATACAAAACATGCCTGTTGTCTTGTTGTCTTGTTGTCTTGTTGTCTTGTTGTCTTGTTGTCTTGTTGTCTTGTTGTCTTGTTGTCTTGTTGTCTTGTTGTCTTGTTGTCTTGTTGTCTTGTTGTCTTGTTGTCTTGTTGTCTTGTTGTCTTGTTGTCTTGTTGTCTAAAGGATACTTAATTAGAAAATTTGATATCGTTCTAAAAAATACCAATCCAAAGCCCATAGAACTCGTTACAAATTGTTAAACTTACTACTTACACTAAAAAAATTTATACCAATTGCAATGAGAGTAAAAGACTATAATAAGTAACAAATTTCATCTATACTTTGTTCTTATTAAATAAATTTATAAAAATTTACACAAATTTTCTGGGGAAAACATCTAATGTCTTCAACTTTTTGGGGGCTTATTAAGCTTTGTCGGCCCAAGCAATGGATTAAAAATTTATTTGTACTTGCCCCACTTCTTTTTTCTGGGCTATTTACAAACCTAAATAATGTTGTTCAAGCTTTCACAGCTATGCTTCTTTTTTGTATTGCCTCTTCTGCGACTTATATCCTAAATGATTTAAAAGATATTGAAAAAGATCGTCTACATTCAATTAAAAGTAAAACACGCCCACTTGCTTCTGGCATATTATCTATCCGAAAAGCAAAAATTTTAATGGCTGTTTTATATGCATTTCTAACTTTAGCTGCATTTTTCGTTCCTATTGTTATCGCAATAATAATGAGCTATATGTTACTTAACTTTTTTTATTCAAACTACCTCAAACACCAACCTTTACTGGATATTTTTACAATCGCTATTGGCTTTGTGCTCCGTGTATATGCTGGTGCAATAGCAATTAATGTAACCGTTTCAAGCTGGATGTTTATCACTACATTATGCCTCGCATTATATTTAGCATCGATCAAACGTCGTCAAGAATTAACATCACATGGTTCAACCACTCGAAAAGTATTAGAAGGCTACTCGCTTTATTTATTGAATCGTTACGCTGAAATGTCTGCAATTGGTGCATTACTATTTTATAGCATATTTGTAATGTTAGAACGCCCTAAACTAGTTATTACGATTCCCTTAGTAATCTTTGGAATGTTCCGCTATTGGTACATCATTGATATACATAATAAAGGTGAATCCCCAACAGATGCAATCTTGTCAGACAAACAAATACTATTCACAGGAATTCTATGGATAATTGCATGTATCTATGGACTATTATTTACAAAATAAAGGAGATCTAATATGGATTATTGTTTAATTCCCCCTACTTTAACTTGGTTAGTATGCAGCAGCACTAACCGCCCTATCAGCAGCATCAAAACTGAACGATTTACTTTTGATCCTACCAGATATATGAGATTGAGCAGCCAACATGACGCGATTGTTAAAAATATGGTGAGCCTCATGGCTTTTCTGGAGGAAAATAATGCTCTAGCATTCAAGAGAATAAGGTAAGTTATAAATGAAGCTTTTTATCATTGTTTTTTAAGTTATATGATTAATATTTATAATTGAGAGTAAAGATGCTATTTAATCAAAGATTTTTATTAATGTTAGTTTTAACTATTTTTTCAATTCTATATTTATTTTCAGCCTGGGTCGCTGATGATGCTTATATTACATTTAGAACAATTGAAAATTTTCACAATGGCTACGGATTAAGATGGAATATAGATGAACGAGTACAAAGCTACACCCACCCTTTTTGGATGCTTAATTTACTCATTGGAAAGTACATAATAAGTGACCTATATTATTTATCATTGACAATAGGATTTGTTTATACTTTTTTTTCATTAATTATTTTATATCAATTAACCAAAGGAGAAAAAATATTATTTATATCAACTGCATTTCTATTATTAAGCTCCAAAGCTTTTTTAGACTTCTCCTCTTCAGGGCTAGAAAACAGTGCAAGTTTTTTCTTAATTGCTTGTTTTTTCTATACATTTCTAAAACTCAAAGAAAACAATAAGTTTTACTTAATTTTAAGCTTAATAGCTTCTACTATGTTTCTTAATAGGATGGATCTTATAATACCACTACTTCCTTTAATTTTTTACATATTCTTTATAGAGTCATACAAGCTAAAGAAAATAAAAATTTCTATCAAACAAGGATTATTAGGATTTACACCTGTTTTGCTCTGGTGTTTTTTCTCTACATATTACTATGGATCATTTTTTCCAAACTCTGTTATAGCAAAAACAAACACTGGAATACCAACTTCACATTTACAAATACAAGGGTTTCAATACCTATATAGCAATATTTTATACGACCCTTTTACCTCACTTATTATATACTGTGTATTAATATATACCATTCTATCAAAGAAAACGAAAAACAAGCTTCTAGGGCTAGGCTTATTTTTATATTTAATTTATCTAATTTCTGTTGGTGCAGATTATATGTATGGCAGATTCTTGACAATTCCTTTTGTAATAAGTATATTTATTATCATTAAAAACAAAGAAATCATTAATAACAATGAAATAAAATTAATTACAATAACATCTTTTTTAATATTTTTTAACTTATATCAATATAGCATAAAAGATATAGAAAGTTTTCAACTTCAAAACTCAGATCTTACTGATGAGCGTGCTTTTTATTATAAAACAACTGGTCTATGGCCAAATTTAACAGGGAAAAATATATCTATAGCAAACCATTTTTTAGAAACTGGGATATTATTCCACGAACCAATAAAAAAACCTACACTCTTATATACAATGGGCTTTAATGGCTACATAGCAAGTAAAGTTTTCCCTGAAAAACATATCATTGATCGCCTAGGATTAACTGATGCCTTTCTTGCGGCTCATCCTATGAGTTATGGCTATTGGAGAATAGGACACTTTAGACGTGCAGTTAGTTCAGAATATATATCTAGTATTGAAAAAAATACTAACCTTATAAAATTAAGAGAAGATAGATATGTATTAGATCAAGTTTATTTACTTACCCGAGCAGACTTAAATGATAAGAGAAGATTTAAAGCTATATTAAACTGGAATAATGGAAACACTTTTGAGGTTGCAAAAAAAGCATTTCAACATTACCCGCATCACTTTATGATGAATTATGATGAGAAGAACTTAAAAAATTTATGGGTTCCTAATAATTTTTACACTTCAAATTAAAGAAATCAACGGCAGGCATTGGGTCTATATTTTGGATTCAATGTTCCTCCTACACAACTCCATGAGGCCGCTCCATCAGCTGTTTCAAATAAAATTGTTTGTCCACTAGTAACACCAGTTGTCATCATTATAGAAACTGTACCAATTGGATAAACACCTTGAACACTTGGTGAAACACTTGCATATTTTCCAGATAATACTGCGGAAATTTCAGTTGAACTAATACTACTATTTGGTGGGCGTATTGTAGTTGGCCAAGAGGCATTATTCCAACCGTATTCACCTAATGACGATTTTAACCCAGCCCCTAATGCTACAGCTTCTGTTACTTGAGAACGAGTAATATAATCTTTATAAGCAGGAAGTGCTACAGCTGCTAATATCCCGATAATTGCGATCACGATCATCAGCTCAATTAAAGTAAAACCTTTCATGAATTAATCCTTTCGTAAATATACTTATTAACTAGCAGGATTCATACCAAAAAAATAGATCAACAATATCAAATACTTAAACAATAATTGTAAAAAAAAATGATACAAGTTGACATTCTTGAGCACTCTATACTCAAAGAATGTCAACTTGTATATCTTCTAATACTTAAACTTATCATTTTTCCAAGTATTACATGATAAATTTTCTCCACTAAATCTAAGACAATATTGTTCAATAAAGTTAGATCGAATATTTTTATTATCATTTTTTTTGAAATTTTTAGATTTTTCGATTTCTCTATAAATTAAATCTGCTTTATCATAATTTCCAGATAAATAATTAATTACAAACTCATCAGCAATTAGATCTGAATTTTCATTTTTTGAATAGTACCATTTAGATATATTTTGATAATAATATGCATTCTCAAAATCATTATTAAATAACAATAGTGCCATGGCATAGTTTTTATATATTGCAGCGAGAGCTTTCGTAGTTAAACCAATATCAGCATATATTCTCAACGTGTTTACATCACTAATAGATTTATATCTTTCATGATATTTAGGCAAACTTTCCACCAACCCCTGATAGTACAAAACTCCTTCTTTATCCTTCATATTAAGTAATGAATGTGCATATAAAGCTTGCTCCCCTCCTGACATTCCATTCTTATTTGAGTCTAAAATTTTTTTTACTGTTTTAAAATCTCCAGTTAATATTAGAGAGTTTAAATAATTATATTTAGATGTTTCATCACTCGGGTCGATAAGATATGCACTTTTCCATAAAACAAGTTCATTTTGCCATATTTTTATACTTTGGAAAAAATTAACTAACATTAATAATATAAAGACAATAATAACAAAAATAAACAAAATCCTTTTTTTCAAGCCTTTAACAAAACTTAATATTAAATTCAAAAAACCTACTAGAAATATAGAATAAAATGAAACACCTAAAGTCATAAACCTCATATTACCCACGTTTACACCATTATTAAATGGAATAACATATAAGACCAAAGAAATTGTTACTAAAGTGGCTATTAGCATCCAAACATCTTTTACTCTTTTATAAATAAGATAAAATAAAAACACAAAAAATACAGAAAATGTTAATAAATAGTAAATCTTGTCTGCAAAAGATAAGTTATAATTCAATGGATTAATAGGTTTAATGAAAAACACAGGTAAAATAAAATTTTTAACATAAAAATCAAAAGCCTGAAATGGCACATAAAGACTTAAAAGTTCAGAAAAAGTTACGACATTATAGGTTGTGGAACCAATCACTCCTAATGCATTTTTCCTTAATATAAAATAAAGTACATAAGAAATTACAATTAAAATTAAAATTATTTTATTCTCATAAAAGAATTTTTTATAATCACTGATATTAAGAATTTCCAAATTCTCTCTATACGCCCAAAAACAAAAAAGAAGTACAGGAAAAACTATTGCTACCTCTTTAGAAAGAAGACCTAAAAATGAAAAAAACACAACAAAAAAAGAAGTAAAAAATTTTCTTGAATTAAAGTAAATGTAAATATTTAATGCTATCAGAATAAAAAAACTTGCTAATAGGTCAAATCGCCCTGAAATCCAAACTGTAGATTCAATTAGTATTGGGTTAATCACATAAAGAAATAGTACAAAAGAAGCTAAATACTTCCTTTTAAATCCAAACAACTTAATTGCCAAAGAAAAAGTCATTAAAGAATTTAAATAAAAAAATAAAATATTAAATAAGTGAGAGTAAAATGGAGACTGTCCTAGCAGCTTAAACTCTAAAAACCATGACAAAAATACTAAAGGGCGAAAATATGCACTTCCATCTAAAACTGGCCTAGAAATTATTTCCCAAGACAACTTTTCATTTAAAAGACTTGTATTATTAACAAATAAAATAAAGTCATCCCAGATGTAATCATAATAGAAAACTTTATAATATAAGAGTAATACCAGAAAGAAAGAAAGAAAAATATTTAAAGAATAAAATATATTTTTTTTCACAATAACCCCTAAAAAAAATTGGGACATATGTCCCAATTTTTTAAATAATTTCAATTAGTTTTTACATGCATTTGGGCGATATTTAGCATCGATTGTTCCACCATTACATGACCATGTTGAACCACCATCAGCCGTAGTGAACAATAAGGTGCTACCAGAAGCTTTACCAGTACCCATAGTAATGGTTACAGTACCTGATGGGTATCCTCCACCAATCGTTGTCGTTACTGCGGCATATTTGCCACCTAATGTTGCATTTAATTGACCAGTTGTCGGGGTAACAGTGGGTGCAACTAAAGCTGTAGGCCAAGCATTTTTATCGGCACCATATTCAGATAATGGAGCCTTAAGACCACCACCTAATGTTACCGCCTCTGTTACTTGAGAACGAGTGATATAATCCTGATAAGCAGGGATCGCAATCGCAGCCAAAATACCAATGATCGCTACAACGATCATCAATTCGATAAGAGTAAAACCCTTTTGCATTGATTTCATAACATTTCTCCAATGGATATTTTTTTATAAGCTTTTTTCAGCTATTTAGTAATTAGCATGTTTTATGCCAGTCCTTAGCTTATCTAATTTTAGCTTAAAAAAACAGAGACTTAAAAGAAATTCACACTGTACAAAAGAAGATCAAATCAGACATTTTCAGAAAAAAAATGACAAATAACGTCATCTTTACTGCTTAATTATTCATTTTCTTTGCTAACGAATTTGACTATTTTCTACTTGTATGTAAATTGAGCGACTCAATTCACAGAAAATTTAATGATATTTTTTTTACCGCTTATCAGAAGATATTTGCAACAATCGACCGATAAGCGAATTTATATACAGAACATTCTGCACATTAATTGATTTTAAACAAAACAACAAGCCTTAATTTTAAATTGGCAAGATAGCGTCTAATTTAGAATAATCGGTTCATTCGGCAATTCATTTTGGTCATCAAACTCAGTTTTCACATAATACTGATCTAACACTTGCCCAATTTCCGTAACTCCATTATTCACTGCGTGTAGATACTGCTTCTGGGCCAATTGCAGCACGATACGCTGACAAATCTCATTCCATGTTTCAGTAGATGTAGCATTTTTTAAGCCACGATCAATCACGATTTCAACTTTACGCTCGCATAGGTTGAGATAGAGCAATACACCACTGTTTAATTCAGTATCCCAGACCCCAAGCTCAGCAAACAATTGCTGCGCTCGTAAGCGTGTATTTTGATGATAGGCTTGTGAACATGGAATATGTCCTTCTATCACCACCTGAATCTCTCCTACATGCCCCTTTTCCGCTTGCTGTACTGCTTTGGCAATCTCGATACGATCCTGCTTACTAAAGTACCGATGTGCCGAAGAGACATAGAGGAAATGCTTAAACCAACGTTTTAAACTCGGCTGTACCTGCTCATCCAATTTAGGTTGAGTAATAATCTGTGTTGTATCTGTCTTGGTTACCATGAGCCTGATGCTCCTCCCCCACCAAAGCTACCGCCACCGCCGCTATAACCACCGCCGCTGCCGCCACCAAATCCTCCGCCACCACCACCACGGCCACCACCAGACAAGAACATCTGGAAGATCAACTGTGCGAGTGAAGTAATCAATAAAAAGAAAATCCCGACACCAAGCAGTAAGCTCATCACTAGGCCAGCACCATTGACCAAACCTGCAACGGTTGCAGCCACGGCTGCGGTCGAAGCACTTAGACGATTACCCACGATAAATGAACCGACTACACCTGCAATCAGGATAAATAGTGCCATAGTGAGTGTATTATCTTTGGCTTGTTGGGCTTGTATCGCTTGCTCATGCCGATCTTTCAACTCTTGTGCGGCTTGCTGCGCAATCTCAGGATCTAAGTTAACGATACGACTAATTTCATCCAACCCAGCAGAAATACCTTGTGCATATTGCCCTTGTTTAAAATAAGGGGTGATCTGATTGCGGATAATCCGACTCAATACCACATCAGGCAGCACGCCCTCCAAACCATAACCCGTCAAGATCTGGATATTACGATCATTGACTGCAATCGCCATTAACAAGCCATTATCACGTTTTGCTGAGCCAAGCTGCCATTTTTCACCTGTTCTCAAAGCAAAATCAAAAATTGCTTCTTGCCCAGTCGTTGGTACGATAATCACCCCAATTTGCGCTTTACCTTGCTGATACAAACTAAGGATTTTCTGATTGAGTTGCTGCATTTCAGCATCACTCAAGACTTTGGCCTGATCAATCACAGGTTGATTTAATGTGGGCAAATCGCGGATTGATTCGCCTTCTGCCATGTCATTGGCCACTTGTGGCAATGCAGGAGTTTCTGCATTTTGCGTCGCTGGCGCAGCAGTGGGCTTATTCTTTTGCTGTTCTTGAATAATTTTTCCCGCAACGATCAAGTCACTTTGATCAGTTGCAGTCGCCACTTCTGCCCAAACCGTATGTTGGAAAAACAATGTCGCAAAAACGATGGTAAAAACAGGCAAGACTCTCTGCTTAAACACATTCAACATACGGTGACTCCTCACAGTTCGAAACAATTTCAGATCTTAATTAAATGAAACTGTTGGAGCTTGCTGTGCAGACTGTTCCGCTTTAAAGTTTTCTTTGGTTTTCATGCCAATGACTTTAGCAGTCAACGCTTGAGGGAATTGACGGACATAGCCGTTGTAATCTTGAACCGTTGTAATGTAACGGTTACGTGCAACCGCGATACGGTTTTCAGTACCTTCAAGTTGAGCTTGTAAATCTCGGAATTGCTCGTTGGCTTTTAAATCAGGATAATTTTCTGAAACCGCAATGAGACGCGACAACGCTCCTGTTAATTGGCTTTGCGCTTGTTGGTATTTCTCGAATAGTGCTGGATCTTCCAACACTTCTTTATCAACTTTTAAGCCCGCAACATTAGAACGTGCTTGAGTGACTTCAACCAAAACTTGCTCTTCATGTTTGGCATAGCCTTTCACCACATTGACTAAATTTGGCACAAGATCAGCACGACGTTGATATTGGTTTTGAACTTCAGACCAAGAAGCAATCACAGCTTCGTCTTTAACTTGCAAAGTGTTATAACCACAACCAGTAAATAACAATGTACTTGCCAATACTGTTGCGAGTGCTGTCTGTTTGATGATTTTCATAAAAATTTATCCTCAGGTTTTTCTTTATATTTTTGCTATAATTCATTGTAATGAGATTTTTTGACAGCTGTGTAACATTTATTAAAGTTGCTTTATCTGATTTTAAACAAAAAAGGCATTACTCAAGAATATTGATGTAATGCCATGCTAAGCACAAAGTTTTAATTTTGAATTAACTATAGATTTTAGATGCAGTGTCTTCTTGGAAACTTACCATACCATATTCATCTGCCATACGCCCTTTCCAGTAATTTACCAATGCAGTGTAGTCATGTTTCGCTGGATGGAAATCGGCTTGATAATAAGATAAATATTCAGGAATCAACTGTAATAACATTTTGCTCAGTAAATACATCCCAAATAGATTACCACCCAATTTCGGTAAGCTCTTCCATTTATCCTGCCAAATCAAACGAGTAGTTGCGTAAAAAGTCAGGCTAGCAAAGCCTGTAGTCACGCTACGCATCAGCAACCGTCGAATACGATCATCGCCATATACTTCTTGGTAGACATCAAAAGCCACCGAACGATGCTCGATTTCCTCAATTGCATGCCAGACCCAAAGTTTCATTGCATCATCGTCTAGCGTACTGAGTATTTCTGGATGTTTTAAAATATAGCCACCTAACATTGCAGTAAAATGCTCAAAGGCACAGGTCAAGGCCAGTTGTAATTTCGGATGAATATTTCGCAGCATATCATCCCGCTTCGCCAACCACGCCTGAAAACGATCGAGATTATAATCATCACGCCGCCATGCATCATTAAATTCGGTATGCGCTTTCGAATGCATCGCCTCTTGTCCAATAAAGGCTGCGATCTGTGCTTGTAATTGTGGATCTTGTACTTTATCGCGGACATTGCGCACACTATTCACAAAATACTGTTCTCCTATCGGAAATGTTGAAGACAGTGCCGTGAGTAAATGCGACATGACAGGAGAATTAGCAAAATAATGTCGTTTGATTTTCTTCGGGTTAAATTGCAAACGTCGTACTGTAATTCCCAATGCTTTGGGGCGATTTAAATAATTTTTTTCCACATTCACATTTGCAAGAGCCATCTCGATTGCCTGCATCATTTCCTAGACTGGGTTCGAGTATTGCGCTGGGAAAATGGCAAAGACAGGGCAAAAAAGCTTATAAAGTTTGCCAAAACTACCAAAATGATGATTGGTCTATTACGATGATATCGGGGCGACACATTCTTGTTGTTTAATTTTCCTCAGGCCTAGCATAGCTGCTATAAAAAGCCCACCCATGATTGCGACCACAATATGAAAGGCCAATAACTGAGCCTGGGCCATGGAATAATGTAGTACCCCAACTGTCCATTCAATGATAAATGCAGTCAGCGTTCCCAATACCGCAATCCCAAAAGTCAGCCCAAGTTGTCTGAGCATATTTAAAATTGCCGCAGCAAAGCTTGCATCTGCCTGCGATACCGCATGTAGGCTCAAGGTACTGGAGCTCGGTACAATCAAGCCAATACCTGCTCCCATCATGCCACTTAAGCCAATAAATAACAGATAAGATGAATTACTCTGGAAACTGACCATCGCAATCAATGCAAAGCCTGAGATCAGTAAACCGATTCGAAGCAATGACAACACACCATAGCTTTGCTGCAATCGCCCAAACCAAATGGAAACTAACGCCTGCATCAGAAATTGCGGAGCGATCAACCAACCTGCTTGCGCTGCACTTAAATGAACTTGCTCCTGATAAAACAGCGCAAAAACAAATAAAGAGCTATATCCCGCAAATCCTAATAAAAATGAAATCAAATTAAACTGCAAAAACATGCGGTTATGAAGTAAATGGCGTGGAACCAAAGGATGCAAAACTTTATTTTGATGTCGAATAAAAATCAGAGTAAAGATAATCGAAAGTAGAAAACTAAAAACTATCAGATAACCCATATGTGCTTGCTGTACCATGATAATGCTATAGGTCAAGGTTGCAATTGCCACTACACTGTAAATCAGCCCTAAATAGTCAAAACTCATTTTTTGCTGATCCTCATCGGCAACAATGCCTTTCCAACCTAAAAACAATGCCAACAATCCAACGGGTAGATTTAACCAGAAAATACTTTTCCACCCCCAATAATGCACCATGAGGCCACCTATCAATGGTCCAATAATCAAGGCAAAAGCGCTAAATGAACTCCAGTTACCAATTTCTCGTGCTTTGCGATCGACTTGGGTAAAATGATGCACAATGATCGCCAAAGTCAATGGAATCAGCATTGCTCCCGCAACACCCTGAATCACTCGCCCAGCTATCAATAAACTAAAATCAGGCGCTGCGGCACAAATCACCGAGCCAAAGATAAATATCACCACCCCCGTCAACCACAGACGTTTACGTCCTAACCACTGACTTAAAGCACCCACTGCCAGCATTAAACTCGACATACTCAGCGCATAGCTATCAATCACCCACTGTAAATCTGCGAGATGGCTATTGAACTGTGTCTGGATTGCGTTTAAAGCCAAATTGACACTGCTTAAATCAACTAAACAGAGAAAAGTACTGGTATAGAGTGCCGCAATTAACAGCCTGTCATTGAGTTTTGATGTCATAAGTTTCTCTAATTATTCTTAACAACTGATAATCATTATCAATAATAGAATAGCAATTTATTGAACACTTGTTAAAGTTTTTATTCCCTCTAGTCATCAAGCTAAATGCCTCAGGCCATCAACAAAATAAAAAAAGCCCAAGCACAAGGCTTGGGCTTTTAGAACTTAAATATTAAAGAGAGCTTACACGCCAAGGTAGTCCAAAATGCCTTCAGCAGCTTGACGACCTTCCCAAATTGCAGTCACTACCAAGTCAGAACCACGTACCATATCCCCACCTGCGAAGATTTTCGGATTCGAAGTCTGGAATTTAAACTCTTGCTGTTCAGCCGCAACGACACGACCTGAACCATCTAAACTCACATTTGCACCACCGAACCAATCCGCTGGACTTGGACGAAAACCAAATGCCAATAATACGGCATCTGCTGGTAGAACCTCTTCAGAACCTGGAACAGGTTCAGGGCTACGACGGCCACGGCTATCAGGCTCACCCATTTGTGTAGTTACCACTTTAACACCAGTCACTTTACCGTTCTCGCCAACAATCTCGATTGGTTGGCGGTTGAATAGGAATTTTACACCTTCTTCATAGGCATTCTTCACTTCACGTGCAGAACCTGGCATGTTGCTTTCATCACGACGATAAGCACAAGTGACATCATGCGCACCTTGACGTAATGAAGTACGGTTACAGTCCATTGCGGTATCGCCACCGCCAAGCACGATCACCTTTTTACCATCGACACTGATGTATTCGCTTGGATCTTTTTCCCAGCCTTGGCAACGGTTGACGTTGGCAATCAAGAAATCTAGGGCATCGTAAACACCATCAAGGTCTTCACCTGGGAACCCCCCTTTCATATAGGTATAAGTTCCCATACCCATAAACACGGCATCGTATTCTGCAAGCAATTGCTCAATGGTCACATCCACACCGATTTCAGTATTTAAACGGAATTCAATGCCCATCCCCGTGAAAATTTCACGACGACGTTTCATCACATCTTTTTCCATTTTAAATTCTGGAATACCAAATGTAAGGAGGCCACCAATTTCAGGGCGCTTATCAAATACAACAGGTTTAACCCCGCCACGCGCCAGAATATCCGCACAGCCTAAACCTGCAGGACCTGCACCGATGATCGCAACTTTTTTATTAGTCCATTTGACACCCGACATATCTGGACGCCAGCCTAAAGCAAACGCAGTATCATTGATATATTTTTCAGCATTACCAATAGTCACTGCACCAAAACCATCATTTAAGGTACATGCACCTTCACACAAACGGTCTTGTGGACAGACACGACCACAAACTTCTGGCAAGGTATTAGTTTGGTGGCACAGTTCAGCAGCTTGGAAAATTTGACCTTCTGCAATCAGCTTTAACCAATTTGGAATGTAGTTATGTACAGGACACTTCCACTCACAATATGGGTTACCACAACCTAAACAACGGTGGGTCTGATTTGCAGCCACTTCCGCAGTAAAAGGTTTATAAATTTCCACAAACTCTGCCTTGCGGACAGTAATATCTTTTTTCTCTGGATCTTGGCGTGCTACATCCAGAAATTGAAAGTCATTATTAAGGCGCTCTGCCATGTCTCTCTCCGTGGGTAGGCGCAGCGATGTCATTCATCTCTGCACCTGCCTATATCTATGCAGTCGTGGAATTATTGTGGATCAGCTTGGGTTGTTTTCAAAAGCGTTTGCAAATTAGCAGCTTTCGGTTTTACAAGCCAGAACTTACGACTATAGAAGTCGAACTCATTACGGATCTTGTAGGCCCAAGCACTACCCGTCTCTTGGATATGTTCATCAAGAATACGCAGTAAGTTTTCTTTGTGGTCTTCCATCGCTTCTGTAGAGATACGATTTAGATCAATAAGTTCGTGGTTATAGTAGTCAACAAAGTCATTATCAAGATCAAGTACATAGGCGAAACCACCGGTCATACCTGCACCGAAGTTATGACCCACTTTACCAAGTACTGTCACCACACCACCTGTCATATATTCACAACAGTGGTCGCCCGCACCTTCAATCACCGCAAAAGCACCTGAGTTACGAACCGCAAAACGCTCGCCCGCAGTTCCTGCAGCAAAGACTTTACCGCCAGTCGCACCATATAAACAGGTATTACCAATGATCGCGGTATTTTGGGTTTGGAATGGTGAACCTTTTGGTGGGAAGATCGATACACGACCACCAGCCATACCTTTACCGACATAGTCGTTGGCATCACCTTCCAGTTTGATATGCAAACCACCTGCGTTCCAAACACCAAGTGACTGACCTGCTGTACCAACTAGATTCATCACCACTGGGTTGTTTTCCATACCCAAGTTGCCATAACGACGTGCAATTTCACCTGAAATACGCGCACCAATCGAACGGTCACAGTTCCCTACTGTGAAGTTGAATGAGCCGCCAGCACCTGCTTCAATTGCAGGTAACATCTCTGCCACCATTTTCTCCGCCAACACACCTTTATCAAATGGTGCATTACCTTGAACTTGGCAATATTGCGCCTTGCCTTCAGCAGAAGGATGCGACGTTAATAGTGCACTGAGATCTAGATGCGCATGTTTGTCTGTTTCACCCGGTAAAACTTCAAGTAGATCAACACGACCAATCAAGTCTTTCAGTGATGCAACACCCAATGCAGCTAACCATTCACGTGTTTCTTCTGCGATAAACTTGAAGAAGTTGATCAGCATTTCTGGCTCGCCAATATAATGCTCTTGACGTAAATGGTCTTGTTGCGTTGCAACACCTGTCGCACAGTTATTCAAGTGACAAATACGCAGGTATTTACAACCTAATGCAATCATTGGGGTCGAACCAAAGCCAAAGCTTTCAGCACCTAAAATTGCTGCTTTCACCACGTCTAAACCTGTTTTCAAACCACCATCAGTTTGAACACGCACTTTACCACGCAAATCGTTCACACGAAGCGCCTGATGTGCTTCACTTAAACCAAGTTCCCATGGTGAACCCGCATGGTGAATCGATGAAAGTGGCGATGCTGCTGTACCACCGTCATAACCAGAAATGGTAATGAAGTCGGCATACGCTTTTGCAACACCTGCCGCAATCGTTCCAACACCTGGTTCAGAAACTAATTTTACCGATACCATCGCCTGAGGATTGACTTGTTTCAAGTCAAAGATCAATTGTGATAAATCTTCGATCGAATAAATATCATGGTGCGGTGGTGGTGAAATCAAGGTCACACCCGGTACTGAGTAACGTAAACGTGCAATTAAGCCATTCACTTTACCCCCTGGTAACTGACCACCTTCACCTGGTTTTGCGCCCTGCGCCACTTTAATCTGTAATACTTCAGCAGAGGTTAAGTATGCTGGAGTTACACCAAAACGACCTGATGCAATCTGTTTGATTTTCGAGTTACGAATCGTGCCATAACGCGCAGGGTCTTCACCACCCTCACCCGAGTTTGAACGACCGCCAATGGTATTCATGGCAATTGCAATTGCTTCATGTGCTTCTGGTGATAATGCACCTAAAGACATGCCTGCAGAGTCAAAGCGTGGAAGAATATCTTCAATCGTTTCAACTTGATCCAATGCAATCGAGTTTGCTGTTTTTAACTTAAATAAGTCACGGATCGTTGCAACAGGACGGTTATTCACCAGCTCTGCATATTCTTTAAAGTCAATGTATTGACCAGAGCGCACCGCTTTATGCAAAGCGTTAATCACGTCTGGGTTAAACGCGTGATACTCTTTACCAAATACGAATTTAAGCAAACCACCTTGATCAATCGGTTTACGATGCTGCCAAGCTGTGGTTGCCAATTTTTTCTGATCATTTTCAAGGTCAGCGAAAGTTGCACCTTGGATACGGCTTGGTACGCCAAGGAAACACTTATCAACAACTTCAGATGATAAACCCACTGCTTCAAACAATTGCCCACCACGATAAGAGGCAACTGTAGAGATACCCATTTTAGAAAGGACTTTCAATAGGCCTTTCTCGATCCCTTTACGGAAGTTGGCTTGTGCGTGGATTGGGTCACCCAAAAGTTCACCTTTCGCAACCAAGTCATTGATCACATCATAAGCGAGATATGGATACACCGCTGTTGCACCAAAGCCTAACAAGACTGCAAATTGGTGTGGATCACGGGCAAAACCCGTTTCAACTAAAATATTTGCATCGGTACGCAAACCAGTTTTAATCAAATGATGGTGTACTGCACCTGTCGCCAATGCAGAGTTTGCAGGCAAGAACCCTTCACGGAGATTTTTATCCATTAATACAATCAAAGTTTTGCCATCACGAACAGCTTGTGCCGCTTCTTCGCATATACGTGCGATTGCTGCTTGCAGACCTTCAGCTTCTGCATAGTTCAGATCGATATCAACAACACCATAGCCTTCGCGTTCTTTTTCAACATCACGAAGCTGCTGCATTTTCGAATTTGACAATACAGGGCTTGAAATGATGATACGGTCCGCATGTTCTGGGCCTTGCTCAAACACATTCTGTTCACGCCCCAAACAGGTTTCCAACGACATTACAATTGATTCACGTAATGGATCGATCGGTGGATTGGTCACTTGCGCAAACTGTTGACGGAAGTAATCAGATACATGACGAACTTGGCGAGACAATACTGCCATTGGCGTATCATCACCCATCGAGCCTACCGCTTCCTGACCGCTTTCCGCGATTGGACGCAATAACTGGTCGCGCTCTTCAAATGTCACCATAAACATTTTTTGCGCAGCTTTTAATGCATCACCTGTTAAACCCTGATCAAGCAACTGCTCTTCAAGTTGAGGATTAGCTTGCAAACGGATGGCATGGTCACGTAACCATTCACGGTATGGACGCATGTTTTTAAGATGGTTGCTGACATCTTTGGTATCCAGCACTTTTCCAGTCAAAGTGTCGATCACCAAAATTTGCCCTGGGCCAACACGGCCTTTAGAAACAACATCTTCTGGCTCGTAACCCCACACACCAATTTCAGACGCAAGCGTGATGTAATCATTCTTGGTAATCACCCAACGTGCTGGACGTAAACCATTACGGTCAAGCATACAGATCGCATGACGGCCATCTTGAATTACCAAGCCCGCTGGGCCATCCCAAGCTTCCATGTGCTTAGAGTTGAACTCATAGAAAGCACGTAGGTCGGCATCTAAAGTTTCAACGTTTTGCCATGCTGGTGGAACCAACATACGTAGCGCGCGGAATAAGTCCATACCACCGCCAACCAAGATTTCAAGCATGTTGTCCAAGCTTGATGAATCCGAGCCAGTACGGTTCACAATTGGATTTAACTCAGTTAAACCTGGAAGTAATGGATTTTCAAATTTTGGCGTACGTGCCAATGCCCAGTTACGGTTTGCGGTAATGGTATTGATTTCACCATTGTGTGCAAGGTAACGGAATGGCTGTGCCAATGGCCAACGTGGCAAGGTATTGGTCGAGAAACGTTGGTGGAACACCACAATATGTGACTTTAAACGTACATCCGCCAAGTCAGTATAGAAGTCAGCAATTGCAGCTGGCATCATCAAGCCTTTATAGCTGATGACAGTAGTTGCCAAAGTCGTCACGTAGAAAAGTGGATCGTTCTGTAATTGTTGTTCTGCACGACGACGTGCCAAGAAGAGCTTACGGTTAAACTCAACTTCAGTTAAACCCATTGGGCAATTTACTAAAATTTGTTCAAATGCAGGCAATGATTGCAGCGCAATCTCACCTAAGGCATCATTATTTGTTGGTACAATACGCCATGCTGCAACAGTTAAGCCTTCAGCAGCAATTTCTTTATTCAAAATACTTTTTGCATGTTGTGCTAAAGCAGGATCAATGTTCAGAAATACAGTACCTGCAGCAAAAATCTCGGTCAGGTTACTACCTAGTTTTTGAGCTTCATCACGGAAAAACTGCTTCGGCATTGCCAATAACAATCCGCAACCATCTCCTGTCTTACCATCCGCGGCAATACCTCCACGGTGCGTCATGCAACTTAAACTGTGAATCGCAGTTTCGACCAGATGATGGCTTGATTCACCCTTCATGTGGGCAATCAGACCAAAACCACAGTTATCCTTAAACTCGTCAGGCTGATATAAACCTTGAGCGGGAGCTACAGTATTAGGCGATGGCATGTGCATAGCGTACCCTTCTTTCAACATGGCTCTTTCGAGCAACAAACAATCAATTCATTTTCTGCGATATTGCCGATTAACTCATACAAAGTTCAATGCTTCGCGAAAACATTTTTCTTGGCGAATTTGCAATATACGTCTTTCCTTTACAAGATTGCACCCTATAAAGTGTTTTCAGTTATTACACCTTCACCTATGTTTGTAAAGCACAAAAACTTTCCATTTCACCCAATTAATGAACTGTTTAGCACAAAACAGGGCAATGAGCAGACAAATTAGCACCACAAAAAAGCAAAAAACATGCCATATAGGCATGTTTTTACTAAATCATTAAAAAAGTTAAAATAACATCAAGATACGGGGATGAATGCACGCATTTTTGTGCGTAAAAATGCACCAAAAACTACCACACCGCCATAAAAAGAACCATAAATGCGCAATTATGGTGCAATGCTAATTAAAAGGATCACTCACTTCACGCTTCGAAACATCTGAACTTTCTTTTATTTTTTCGGTAGTTGCAGCTGGTTTTGGTGCCGATTGAGTTTGCTTCACGTTCACCACATTGCCCTGTGCATCACGTTGTGTCACTGTGGTTTTCACTGTCGTTGATGTATCTGCACTACGTGCGCTTGTCGTTGCTTGAGAACTCGTACTTCCTATGAGTAAGCTCTCATCCACACGCGGCAATGCAGCAGGCCTTAACTGAACAGCATAGAGTTGATTGGTTGCCGACTTCATTTCATCAGAACCCAAATCATTCACCAAAGCTGCGTAACTTGATAATTGATGAGCAGTTGGCTGAATGGTCTCAGGCAATTCCAAGTTCAATTGTGCAAATTGGCGACTCGCATCTTCAGCGCTAGAAAACACACCATAAGCGAGAACATATTGCTCAACCTGATCTTCACCACTCAAACGGAAATAGACAAACTTTCTGCGATCTTCACGATTTAACAAAAAGTTTTTCACAATCGCTTCGTCTGTACTACGGAAAACTTCCATGGTCCATTGGCGCTGATTTTCCTTAATAAACTTAGTGCCACGAAACTCAGGTGCATGATCATTGGAAACGACGACACGAGTGGTTAAATCCAAAGGTTTAACTTCATCCGAAAGCGCACCCAAATGTGCCGTCGCAGCAACCTTTTCTGGCTGAATCTGAACTTGGGTTTCAGTTTGAGATGGCTGTTCTTCTTCGACCAAGGCCTTACTGTCGGTAATACCCCAAAATACCAATGCAGCAATTAAACAAGCTACGGCAAAAACCAGCCAGCTATATTGTTGAATATTTTGCCAAATTGATCGTGATACAGCCATGCTTTTCCCAAATGATTAATTATGCAGATTGATTTGCAAGAATAGATTGTTTCATCAGCTCAATATCAAAGTCTTTGGTAATCACCGCTTGTCCTAATTTTTTCAATAAAACCAAACGTAACTGACCATTTAAGACCTTTTTGTCATGCGACATATAAGCCAAGAACTCATCTAATGGAATTTTTGGACATGATATCGGTAAATTAGCGCGTTGAATGATATTTTTTGTACGTTGTAAATCTTCCGTAGAGATCCAGCCTAAACGCTGTGACAAATCAGCAGCCATGACCATACCTGTTGCAACTGCCTCACCATGCAACCAAGTGCCGTAACCTAGATAAGATTCAATCGCATGACCAAAGGTATGTCCAAGGTTAAGTAAAGCACGCTCACCCTGTTCTTTTTCATCATTGGCAACAATGCGTGCTTTATGCGCACATGAACGGTAGACAGCTTCAGCCAAGAGATTTGCATCACGAGCAACCAAGGCAGCCATGTTTTGCTCTAACCAAACAAGGAAATCAACATCACCAAGCAAGGCATACTTAATCACCTCAGCCAAACCTGCAGAAAGCTCACGATCAGGTAAGGTATCTAGCTGTGCCATATCAGCAAGCACCACCTGTGGCTGCTGAAAAGCACCCAGCATATTTTTACCTAGGGGGTGATTAATTCCAGTCTTACCACCAACACTGGAATCAACTTGCGACAATAAAGTCGTTGGCACTTGAACAAAATTTACACCACGCTGGAAGCATGCAGATGCAAAACCAGCCATATCTCCAATCACACCACCACCTAAAGCTAAAACCGTACAATCACGATTAAAGCCAGCTTCAAGCAAAGCATCAAAAATTAAATTCAGATGCTGGATGTCTTTATATTTCTCGCCATCTGGCAAAATACATTGCGCCACTTGCTTATCTAGCTGGGTTAATGCATCCAAGTAATGTTGTAAATACAGTGGTGCAACCGTTGTATTGGATACCAACATGATTTGACGACCATGTAGATACGGCTCAAGTAAGGTTTTGGGATCTAAATGACTGCCAATAAAGATTGGATAACGACGATCACCTAACTCAACATGTAACGTTTGCATAAACTTAGACCAACCAGAAACTACTTAATTTGTTTAGATAAAATGACTTGCAAAATACGCTGTGCTAAATCCCGTGCTGCGCCTTGATTCGTTTCAATTATATAGTGTGCAACCTCACGATATAAAGGATCGCGGATCGCCAATAGATCACGTAATTTTTGCTCTGGATTTTCGACTTGTAATAATGGGCGATTTTTATCACGGTAGGTTCGCTGCAGCTGTAGCTCTACAGGAGTATAAAGATAAACAACTATTCCACGTTGTTTTAAAAATTCACGATTTTTCGGTTGTGTAACAGCACCACCACCCGTTGCCAACACTAACAATGAACGAGAAGTGAGATCATTTAAAACATTGGTCTCACGTAACCGGAAGCCAGCTTCCCCTTCTTTTTCAAAGATCCATGGAACTGTCGCACCTGTTTTACGCTCGATCTCATGGTCACTATCAATAAAATCCCGACCAAGTAATTCTGCTAAATGCCGACCAACTGTTGTTTTTCCTGCCCCCATTGGCCCTACCAAATAGATATTTGGTAGGGTTTCAAACGCTTTGCTTGGCAACGCGCCACCTATATTCATTGCAATTATTGAAAATATATTAATGATTTCTAGTCAAAGTGTCATTAACAATTCTCGGCGTCACAAAAATAAGCAGTTCACGTTTATTATCGGTTTTCATATCTCTACGGAATAATCGCCCGATATATGGTAAATCCCCCAAGAAAGGCACTTTAACTTGAGAGCTGATATTTTCCTGTTCAAAAATTCCACCGAGTACCACTGTTTCACCATTATCCACCAATACATTTGTATCAATTTGATTTTTATTAATGGTGAGCTGTCCTGTTGGTGTAGGTGTACTTTGTGAATCTTTGGTAATGTTCAGCTTCATCATGACCTTACCCTCAGGGGTAATGCTTGGTGTGACATCTAGACTCAAAGTTGCATCAATAAATTCTGTTTTAGGTACTGCATTTGCACCACCACCAGAAGAAGAGGTATAAGGAATTTTCTTACCAGATTCAATTTTTGCTGGTTGCTTATCAGCAGTCATAACTTTTGGTGTTGAAATCACCTCACCATAACCATCCGCTTGAACTGCAGATAACTCTAAATCCAACATAAAATCAGATAAACTAATCAAACCAAAAGCAATACGACTTGCGCCTGGTGTAACAGCACCTAAATCCACATTTAAGTTATCTGGTCGTTCAATTTCATATTTCCAACCACCAGTATCACCATCTTTCTCTGGTTTACGTAAGTTCCATAAAGTAGTATCACTACCACCCACTAATAAGTCGTTATTATTGGTAATCCCTTGCGATAAAATTCCCCACTTGACTCCCATTTCTCGGGTAAAATCAGTACTAGCACTGACAATACGCGCTTCAATCATCACTTGCTTGACTGAAACATCGAGTAAATCAACCATCTTCCGGATCTGATCAATCTTTTGTGAAGTGTCATTTACAATTAAGGTATTAGTTCGCGGATCAGTCGATACAGTTCCTCTTGGGCTTAACAAACCACCAACCAAAGTATCATTACTTATTGATCCTGAACCACCAATATTACTTGTATTTGCATTTTTACCTTGCGTAATGAGCTTTTCAATATCAGCGGCTTTTGCATAGCTTAATTTAATATATTCTGTTTGAATCGGTGCAAGTTTAACGCTCTGTGCTAACGCTTTTGCCTCCTCTTCTTCAGCCTTAATCAATTCAGAAACAGGTGCAATCCAGATCACATTACCATTACGGCGTTTATCCAAATTTTTAGTTTTTAAGACGATATCTAATGCCTGATCCCAAGGTACATCTTTTAGGCGCAA